>JAIRXT010000263.1 GCA_031268125.1 Treponema sp.
GGTGATCCGGGGTACTGCATATTCACTAAAGAAAAACTCGTCGCAGCTTACCAGGGCCATGTCCCCGGGGACCGAAAGCCCCGCATCGCTGAGCGCCCGGACGGCCCCCAGGGCAACCATATCGTTAATCGCCAGAACGGCGCTGGGCATGGGACCGCGCAGTTGTTCCCGCATGGCGGCGTAACCGCTGGGTACGTAATAATCGGAAAAATGAACATAGCCGGGATGGTAAACCAGGCCCAGTTCCGCCATGATCCGCTTATAGGCTTTGAAACGATCGCTGGTAACACGGACCCCTACCTCCCCTCCCAAAAAACCGATACGCCGGTGTCCCAGGTCCCGAAGGTGTTGTAAAGCCAGAAACACGCCGCGATCCAGATCCCGAATCACAAAATCGCAGGCGGTCCCTTCAAACTTTTGCCCGATGATGATTACCGGTATCTCCCGCCGCAGCAGATTCAGGGCCGCCAGGTAATCCGCGGAGATCTCGTCCATGTCTATTTGGCCGCCGGTAACGATCAGCCCGTCAAGGCGCTCCTCCAGGGCCATCTGGAAATAGGCGGATTCTCCCAGGGACTTTTTGAAGCTCCGGGAATAACTGCCGTACATAGTGTTGTACAGGACCACCGAATAGCCCTGTTCCGCCGCACAGCGTTCAATCTCCAAAAAGAGCGCCGAAAAATAGGGATTGGTTATATCCGGCAGGATAACGCCGACAGACTGGGTTTTACTGGTGCTGAGGCCCCGGGCCAGCGCGCTGGGCGAAAAATGGTTCTGGTCTATAACATCCTGCACAACGGCCCGGGTCCGGGGAGCCACCAGGGGGCTGCCGTTTAATACCCGGGATACCGTGCTGATGGATACCTGAGCCTGCTCCGCAATTTGATAGATGGTCTTTTTTCCCCGCACCCTCAACCCCAAATGCAATTTTCTGAAATTACCGATTTTATTGTATTGCATTTTATTATATACAACAATACTATATCAAATTATGAAAATAGAAGCGCTTTCATACCTTGGGATAGACCTGGGGGGGACAAAATTACTCATCGGTGAAATGGATTCTGCCGGTACGATCATCAGCCGCAAACAATACCGGTCCGGATTCCTTGATCAAACCAATGCCCTGCAGGTTATTGAGGCGTCTCTTGAGGACTATCTGCGGACCGGGCGGATACAGTATGAAAAGCCGCCCCAGGCCATAGGGCTTGGGCTGGTCGGCCGGGTAAACAACGCGCTGGGTATTTGGTATCAGATAGACGCCCGGCGTACCACGGAACTAAAGATTACGGAGATTCTCGGCCGGAAATTCGCCCTCCCCTGCTATGTGGAAAACGATGTACGCAGCGCCCTCAAGGCGGAGCTTCTGTTTGGCTGCGGACAGCAGTCGAAGGATTTTGTCTATATCAATGTGGGAACCGGCATTGCCGCGGGGATCGTATCCGGGGGGCATGTTTTACAGGGCGGGCATTGCAACGCCGGGGAGGCGGGGCATACCCGTGTGGGGGTCGATCCGGGGGTAGAGATTCCCTGCGAATGCGGCCGGGTGAACTGCGTGGAGGCCGTTGCTTCCGGTTCGGGGCTGGATAAATGCGCCCGCGCGCTGATACACCGTTACCCGGACAGCATCCTGTCCATTCCGGCGGGGGGCAAGCCGGTGGAGGTAAAGGAAATATTCGAAAAATCCGGCCGGGACCCTCTCTGCGCCCGGTTGGTTGATACTGCCGCCCTGGCTGTCGCGAATCTGATCATGAACCTGGTCCGTACCAGCGATCCCGACATGGTGGTACTGGGGGGCGGCGTAGTATCCGATCGGTTCCTGTTCCCCAAAATACAGGCGGCGCTGGACCCGCATACCATGCGTTTTGTTACGCGGGGGGTGGAGATTACCCGGCTGGACCCCGCATACGCGGGCCTTATGGGGGCCTGTACCGTGGCTATGAACCGGGAATTTTCAAACTGAACTAAAGAGAGGCGGATTATGCTGAATGTAACGATTATGCAGGATGAAGCGGCCTTTGACCGTGCCGCCGCCTGGAGGATCATCGCCGGGATGCTGGCTAATCCCCGGGCGGTTATCGGTCTTTCTACCGGGCAGACTACCAAAAACATGCACCGCCTGGTAAGTGAAATTTACGCCCTCTGTCCCTTTGATGTTTCGGGGATAACCATTTTCAATGTGGATGAGCTGACCAACCTCCCCCGGAGCTACTCCGGCTGCTGTTACACCATGATAAAAGAGCAGATTGCGGATCCCCTGCAGATACGGGAAGAAAATTTTATCATGCCTCCCACCATGTCCGATGATTTTGAAGAAGAATCCCGGCGTTTCCAGCGGGCTCTGGAGGCCCGTGGAGGCGTCGATCTGCAAATTCTGGGTCTGGGGGCCAACGGCCACATCGGCATCAACCAGCCGGGCACCCCGTTTAACAGCGAAACCTGGGTATCGCCGATGGACCCCGTTTTTGAAGCCCGTGTACGGAGGGAAACGGGGGCAACCCATCCCCTGGGGGGGCTTACCCTGGGGATTCGCACCATCATGCACGCCCGCCGGATTGTCCTGGTTGCCAAGGGGGCCCACAAGGCGGATATGGTGGAGCGGATGATCCGGGGACCGGTTACCGAAGCCATTCCGGCCTCCGTATTGCAGCTTCACCCCAACTGCGAATTTCTTTTGGATGCGGAGGCGGCGCGGAACCTGAAAGGGCCGCCGGGAAAGGAATCCGGCCTTTCCTGCGAGGGGAACTGTTATGGACAGGTTTAGCCCCGGCGAATCCCTGGGACGGGAACTGGCGGAGACCGGTTATATCCACCGCCCCTTGCCCCTGCACCCGGAAAATTCCCTGGAGGCCCGCTGCCTGCAGAAAAAGGTCCTGCGGGAACGGGTCCTTTGGGACATGCGGAGCCTTGAGGGCTGGAGCGGCAAAGGCCCGGGGACCTTAAACCACAACGGCGTCCCCGATGACCTGGGCCGGGTAAGCCTGCGGATGGAACTCCCCGCGGTTACCGGCCGGTGGCCGGAGGAAGCTCCCGACGGGGACTATACCCCCTTTTGCCGCCAACTGGCCCTGTACCGGGTGGATTCGGAAAACTGGGAGGATTACAACCGGATCTCCCTGTGGATCCGGCCGGACTGTCCCGGCGCCCGGACGGTAAGTATCGCCCTGATCTTCGCCAACAGCGGCGCAACGCCCGTACCGGATCCCTACGGCCGGGAGGGCCATCACGAACTGTACCCCCTCAACCGGAGTTGGAATCACTGTGTGCTGGAGATACCGGAACTGCCCCGGGACAAGATAACCATGATAGGCTTTGAGAGCGCCGCCTTCGGCAAGGACCGCTCCACCGGGGATTTCCTGCGCTTTGACATCGGCGAAATCCGCCTGCAGCAGGTGGAAAGCCCCGAGCCCGTTCACGGCTGGCTCCCCGGAGATGGTAGAATCGCCTACGCCATGAGCGGCTATGCCGTCGAAGGCCGGAAGACCGCCATCCTCCGGGCCGCGGGGAAAGAACCGCCGGTTTTTACCCTGCGAAAAACTTCGGGGGAAACGGCCCTGGAAGGGAAGGCCCGGTTTTACCCCAGCCCGCTGGGGGATTTTTACGTCCTTGACTTCAGCGCCCTGGGACCGGGGGAATACACCCTGCAATGCGGCGATACCGTTACCCCGCCCTTCCCGGTTTCCGGGAGGATCTGGGCGGATTCGGTATGGAAGGCGCTGAATTTTGTATTCTGTGAACGCTGCGGTTATCCGGTGACGGGAAAACACGGCGGCTGCCACGGTGATATTATTGCCGAACATGGGGGGCTGAAACTGGTTTACAACGGCGGCTGGCACGATGCCGGGGATATGTCCCAGCAGACCCTGCAAAGCGCCGATGTGATGTTCAGCCTGCTGGAACTGGCGCGGCAGGTCCGGGGGGAGAATAAACAGCTTTACCTGCGCCTTCTGGAGGAGGCGGAGTGGGGTCTTGACTTTGTGCTGAAATGCCGTTTTGGCGACGGTTACCGGGCTTCCAGCGCCGGCATCGTGGACTGGTCCGATGGGTTTATTGGTAATATGGATGACCGGCCCGCCCGGGTGCAAAACAACTCCTTCGACAACCTGCTCTACGCCGCCTATGAAGCCTATGCCGCGGAAACCCTGGAACAGGACCCCATGCTCTGCGAAAAACTCCTGTCCGTTGCGGAGGAAGATTTTGCCTTTGCCGGGGCGGTTTTCCGGGAACGGGGCTTTTCCGAACGGCCGGTCAAATGGGAACATAGCTACGCTACCTCCCCTTCCCAGTATATGGCAACCCGGTCCTGGGCGGCCTCCCTGTTGTACCGGCTGACGGGAAAGGCCGAATACGCCGCCGCAGCGGTTCAATCTGCGGATTATGTCCTCCGCTGTCAGCGGACCGAACCTGTGGGGGAGACAGATCTTTGGGGCTTTTTTTACCGGGATACGGATAAGCGCGTAATTCAGCATTTTAACCACCAGAGCCGGGATCAGGTGTACATGCAGGCCCTGGCGCTGCTGCTGCAAACCCAGCCGGATCATGCCGAAAGCGGCCGCTGGCGGCGGGGGCTGGAGTATTTTGCCGCCTATATCAAGGCCCTTATGCGCCGGGTAGAACCCTACGGGATGCTTCCCGGCGGGATATACCACCGGGACGAAGCCCTGGACGGGGAAAGCTTTGAACGCCAGCACCAGGGCCTTGGGGCCGGCGCAACGGAGGAGTACGGCCTCCAGCTTAGGGCCGGAACCGCCCTGGACGGGGAGCACTACCTGCGGATATTCCCGGTGTGGTTCTCCTTCCGGGGGAACAGCGCCGTCCACCTTGCCGCGGGGAAGGCGGCGGCCGTCTGCGGAAAGGTCCTGGGGGACGGGGAGCTTCTGGACATTGCCCGTGAACAGCTCTACTGGGTGCTGGGAAAAAACCCTTTCTGCCAGTCCCTGATGTACGGGGAAGGTCATAACTACCCGGAGCAGGCGGCGTTCCTGCCGGGTACCATGACCGGACAACTGCCGGTGGGTATTCAAACCCGGAATCACGAGGATGTTCCCTACTGGCCCCAGTCCAATAACGCCACCTACAAAGAGGTCTGGCTTACCGCGGCGGGGAAATGGTTTTCCCTGGTGGCGGAACTGCAGAAGCCGGCGGGCGCGCATTGTCCTTGAAGGGGAAACTATGCTGAAAATCGGATTTGCCGATTATTACCTGGATAACTGGCATGCCAACAATTACCCCGCTTTCCTGCGGCAGACTATTGCCGCATACGGCTATTCCGCGCAGGTTTATGCCGCCTGGGCTGTAAAGGACCTTGAGGGCGGGCAAAGTACGGAGCAATGGTGCCGGGAACGGAACATCCGCCCCATGCGGAGCCTGGGGGAACTTATCGAGGCCGTGGACGCCCTTATGCTGATCGCCGCGGACGACTCGGAATTTCACCGCCTTCTGTGCCCGGAGGTTCTGGCATGCGGCAAGCCCGTGTATGTGGATAAGACATTTGCCCCGGATCTAAAGAGCGCCGGGGAATTTTTTGCCATCGCCGAAAGGCACGGAACACCGGTATTTTCATCCTCCGCACAGCGATACTGTCAACACCTTATCGATTATCTGCGGGAACGGGAGGGACCAACCCGCTTTATGTCCACCGTGGGCCCCCACAGCCTGGCCGCCTACGCCGTACACCAACTGGAGCCCATCGTGGCCGTGATGGGTACCGGGGTAAAACGGATCAAAGCCTTCGCCGTTGGCAGCGCGGTAACTCAGCTTATTTTGGATTACGGCGGCGGACGGCTGGCAAGTTTTACCCAGACGCCCCAGCCCTGGGCGGAATTTAACTTCATGGTGAGCGACGGCGAAACCGGCAGAAGACTGCACAGCGACGACGGCAACTTTTACGCTAATCTGATGAAGGCCGTCCTTGATTTCTTTGTCCACGGCATTGTACCGGTCCGCAAAGAAGAAACGCTGGAGATCATCGCCCTCATCGAGGCGGCAAAAAAAGCCCGGGAAAACCCGGATCAGTGGCTGGAAATTCACTATTAGCGGAGGGCGGCATGAAAAAAATACGAATCCACTATTTGCTGGGGGACGTACATACCGGGGGGCACGACGTACACCGGATCGCCCGGGGGGCCTTAAAACTGCTGGACGCGGCGGGGATCTTCGACGTATTGCTGGTATGCGACGGGCCGGGAGATATAAGTTTTGACGATTACTTCGCCCGCGGCCGGATACGGGAAGCAGAAGCCTTTATCTTTAACTGCGGCAACTGGCGTTTTAATGTCCGGGAAGAACAGAAACTGCTGGAAGACGCCGTGTCCGGCGGAGCGGGCTTCTTGCTGATGCACGGGGACCATCCCTGTTACTGGCCCGCCGCGGGGATGGCCCCCTGGGAAGGCTTTGAACGGATGGCAGGTTTTGTATGGCGGGAAAAAACTTCCCACGGCGATTTTGGCGGCTTTCATATCAGTATTACTAAGACCGAACATCCGATTATGCAGGGACTTTCCGGCTTCGATACCCGTGACGAGGTCTTTTGCACCATGGAAAATCCCCACGGGGTTCCGTTTGAAGTACTGGCCACGGCCTTTTCCGACAGCCGGGTAATTTCCCGTCATGGCGCCGCCGGGACCGGCAGGGAAGAACCGGTAGCCGTTACCGGCAGCTACGGAAAGGGCCGTACCTATAACCAGGGTCTGGGGCATGTGTGGCCCTACTACACCGGTCATGGGCTTGGGGAAAATACTATGGCTGCCTGGCTGCCGGCCCCCTTCCGCATTATGTTTGTCCGGGCCTGCGAGTGGATCGCCACGGGCAGGGTGGAACATACGGTGAATTTCAGCGGAAATATTCAGCTTTAGGAAAGGAGAAACCATGCTGGAAGATTATCGGGTAGTTTTTACCGGAAAGGAACAGGCCGCCCTGGCCCGGCACTGTTTTGACGAAAGGCCGGGGCCCGGTGAAATTACCGGAAAAAACATCATCTCCCTTATTTCTACCGGCAGTGAACGGGGCGGTTTTACCCAGCAGTTCCCCCGCGGCCGCTACCCTATGCAAACCGGATCTTCGTCCATCGCAGAAGTACTGCAGATTGGGGAAGGAGTTAACCGGTACAGACCGGGGGATCTGTTTTTTCATGACGGAAATCATGCCCTCTATGCGCGGACGGCGGCAGAGGATACCGTTACAATACCGGAGGGGCTGGCCCCGGAAAAGGCGATTTTCGGCCGCTATGCGGCGGTTTCCATGACATCGATCTTCCGTATGCGCTCCCGGCCGGTAGATACGATTGCGGTAACAGGCTTGGGACTGGTGGGGCTTATGTGCGCCCAAACGCTGGTCTGCATGGGTTACAAGGTCTACGCCGTGGATCCTGCCCCGGAACGGCGCGCCATTGCAGCCCTCACCAATTTGAACAACATTGCCGCGGATTTAACGGCCTGGCCGGACCTGAAAAAATCCCTCGGCGCCCTGATGGAGTGCAGCGGTAACGAACATGCCCTCCGCAGCGCCCTGCCTTTTATGCGTCCGGGCAGCGATATGTTCCAGGTAGGGGTACCCTGGCACAAGAACAGCGACTGGGACGCCCATTCCCTGTTGTATGATCTTTTTTATGCCTACGTAAGCCTCCACGGCGGATGGGAATGGTATCTGCCGAAAAAGCCCACGGACTTTGAGCCCCATTGTTCCTATTCCCATATCCGTAGCGCCATGGAATTGATTGCGGAGGACAGGATAAAGGTGGTCCCGGAAATGTACGAACTGCGGACCCCGGAAGACTGCCGCGGTGTATACCAAGACATCGCCGGACAGCACCCCCCCGCCAGCATAATCCTGGATTGGCGGAAACTGGGCTAGACTGCTGTAACAACCGGGAATTTCTTATAGGCGCATCCCCGGCAGAGCCGGGGACCGGGCTTTCCGCTCCAATCTTTTGGCGCCTACAGGCGCCAAAAGTATTTCCGCTTCAATCCCTTGCGCTTCGCTGTATTTTTACATGTGCCGGTAATTGTCAGGACTTAAGGCCCGTAAGGGCAATACCCTCAATAAGCCGCCGCTGGGTAAAAACGTACATAACGATACAGGGAATCACCACAATGGTGGAAGCAGCCATAAGCCAGTTCCAGCGGGTAGAATAATTGCCCCTGAACTGCAAAAGCCCCAGAGCCAGGGTGTATTTATCCGCCGAGTTGAGGTAGATGAGGGGACCGAAAAAATCGTTCCAGCAGCCCAAAAAGATGAAAAGACAGATAACCATGACCGCCGGTTTTGCCAGGGGTACGATAATGCGGGAAAAGATCCAAAGGTTTCCCGCCCCGTCAATTTTTGCCGCTTCGTCAAGATCCCGCGGAATACCAAGAAAAAACTGACGCAGGAGAAATATATTAAAAGCTCCGCCGCCAAAAAAAGCCGGAAGGATGAGGGGAACGTAGGTATCGACAAAACCAAGTTTTGCCCAGATAAGGTACTGGGGTATGATGGTAACCGTGCCTGGAAGCATCATCGAGGTGAGAAGTATAAAAAAACAGATTTGCCGCCCTTTCCATTGAACCCGGGAAAATGCATAGGCTGCCATACAACTTGTAACGACGGCACCCACCATGTTTCCAATAAGGATAACGAGGGTATTTATGGTTTTCCGGATAAATACCATAAATCTGATTGCCTGGGTATAATTATCCCATATCATCTCTTTCGGCCAAAATATGATCGGGTCTACCCGGTAAATATCGGTACTCCGCATAAACGAAGAACGAACCAGCCAGTAAAGAGGTATGACACAGGCGACGGAAAGGATGACGAGAATCGTATAGAGAATTACCCTTTTTGGTATAAACCATTTTCTTCCGATCATATTAGTTTTCCCCCTCATAGTAGACCCATTTCTTTGCGGTTCCAAAGGTGATAAGAGAAAGAAATACTACCGCGATAAAGAGTATCCAGGCCATGGCCGCCGAACCGCCCATATTCATATACGCAAAAGCTTCACGCCAAAGGGTAAAAACATAGAACTGGGACGCGTGATTCGGGCCGCCATTGGTCATAATATAAGCGGGACCGAAGACCTGCAACGCCCCTATTATGGTCATAACCAGATTGAAAAAAATCGTTGAAGATACCATGGGAAGGGTGATTTTTGTGAATTTCTGCCATGCGCTGCCCCCGTCAATGTCCATGGCCTCGTAATAAACTCTGGGTATATCTTGAAGCCCCGCAAGAA
This sequence comes from Treponema sp., assembly GCA_031268125.1. Taxonomy (GTDB): domain Bacteria; phylum Spirochaetota; class Spirochaetia; order Treponematales; family Breznakiellaceae; genus JAISFT01. Next base: position 9,215 of record JAIRXT010000263.1, read on the forward strand.
AAATAACCTGCATGGAACCGGTGCCCCAAATACCCATAAAAACTATGGAAGGGATAACGGATTTTTCTTCCCACAGCCACATGCTCGTGGGAAAGTGAAGGAATTTTAACAGGTTGTTGAGGAGACCGAAATCGGGGTTCATAAGGAGGAGCCAGATAAAACTCATTGCCACTCCGGGCAGAATGGACGGAAGATAGAAAAGAGCGCGGAAAAAGGTACGGCCCTTCATAGGCCGGTTAAGCAGCAATGCGATGACAAATGCGAAAACCAGATTCGCGGGGACAGCGAGGATCGTGTACGAGAGGGTAGCCTTAACAGACCAGAAAAAGTTAGGGTCCTCGTTCCTGAAAAATCCGGCATAATTTTCAAAACCGATAAACGTGGCCTTTCCGATGCCTTTAAACTCACAAAGACTGTAGTAGAGGCTCGACGCCATGGGGATCACGTTAAACAGAAGGTACCCCAGCAGTGCAGGCAGGGCAAAGGTCCATCCGGTTATATTATTCACAGCCCTTATACTCAATACATTGCCGCTTTTTCTCATGCACTCTTCCTGTTTCGGTGATTGGGGG
>JAIRXT010000280.1 GCA_031268125.1 Treponema sp.
CTTAAAAAGAAAACCCCCCGGGAAGCGGTGCTGATTGCCCGGGCCTGCATCGAAGAATTTGCCGATTGGCTGCAAAAAATCGATGACGGCGATATTGTTGACCGGATTTCCGAATCATACCAGTCCATGCCTTTTGACATTTTGAAAAAAGCCGCAGCCTGTCCGCAGGTGAACATCAGGGACATCTACGATTATTGCATAACGGAAATGTCAAAGAAAAAATATTCGGGCCTTGATATGGCGGATTATTTCAACGACCTGCTTATGAAGCTGTCAAAAGATATAAACCCCGAAGCCTTCATTGAACTGCAATATCAGTTACTCGACAAGGTTCAGGACAAAAGCTCCTACGCGGCGGAGAAAATTCTCGACAGGATTATCGAATTTTACAACAGCCGCCGCCAGTCCGCCAAGGCCCGGAAATGCGTGGAAGATAATATCCAGATAGAAAGTTTTCGTGAGCAGGTGGTTGAAAAAAGGATCAAACAAAAAAAATTTTCCGAAGCAAAAAAACTCGTCCTTGATTATACCGGCAGGTCAGAGAACAAATACCATTCCGATATATGGGACGAATACCTTCTGCAGATTGCCCGGGCAGAGAATGATATTCCCGCCATACGGAGCATTTCCTATTCGTTTATTAAAGACGGTTTTAAAAAGGAATATTACCGGATATATAAATCCGCCTTTAGCCCCGGCGAATGGCCGGAGATGTTTGAAAAGCTTATCCGGCATTACGAAACCAAAAAAAGTTTTTTGGGCGATGATGCGGCGGATCTTTTGGCCTTTGAAGGGATGGCGGAACGGCTGCTGGAGCATATCGGCAAAAACCTTTCCCTGGAAAGCCTGGAGGACTACTACACCGTCTTTGCCGCCGCCTTTCCGGAAAAGACCCTTGCCCTTTTTCGGACGGTCCTGGATCGCTATGCGGAAAGCAATCTGGGCCGTACCAGTTACGAACATATCGCCAGGACCTTTGTAAGGATGAATAAAATACCCGGCGGCGAGGCAGCCGCGGCGGAAATAAAGGCCCAATACCTGGTTAAATACAAAAACCGGCGGGCCATGGTGGAAATACTGGGCGGGAATCAGCGTAGGGCCCGCCGGCCTTGACCCCTCCCTGCCGGTGGGGCATACTGGGGCCAAGGCTTAAGGGAGACAAGTAGGCGTCAGCGCCGGAGCCAGAGAGACCGTGTCGCAGGCTGGAAGCGCGGTTCTCCGGAAGCGCCGAAAACCACTCCCCGGGGAGGCTCCCCGGCCGCCTGGGGGAACGCTACAGCGGCAAGGCCGCTACGGCAAGTATCCCGGGCCGTGAATCCGCGTAAGGGATGATGAGGGCGCCCCCCGTCATGGGGCGGCGAATCGGGGTGGTACCGCGGGCGGCTTGTGCTGTTCGTCCCCTTACCATGTAGAGAGAGGTACCCCATGTCCGGTTCAAATTCTCCAGACAGCGATCAATCTTCCGCCAAGGCCCCGTCCCGCGACGAGCGGCTTGCCCTTATCCGCCATTCGGTAAGCCACATTATGGCCCAGGCGGTTACCCGGCTGTATCCGGGGACCAGGGTTGCCATCGGCCCTTCCATCGAAAACGGCTTCTACTACGATTTTTCTATCCTCAAGACCGCGGACGGGAGGTCCCCCCTGACGGCGGAGGACCTGCCCCGCATCGAGGCGGAGATGAAGCGGATCATCGATTCCCGGCAGGACTTTGTACGGGTGGAACTGGGCCGGGAAGAGGCCCTGGCCCGTTTTGCCGGGGAGGAGTTTAAGACCGAGCTTATCAACGGCCTGCCCCCCGGCGAGACCATCACCGTCTACGAAAACCGCGCCGGTTCTACAGAAACCGGGGGGGCCGCAGAAACCGCCGCTTCCCCCGCTACGCCGCTCTGGGCCGACCTGTGCCGGGGCCCCCACGTGGGGAACAGCCGGGAGATCAACTCCGCCGCCTTTAAGCTGATGAACATCGCCGGGGCCTACTGGCGGGGGGACGAGAACCGGCCCATGCTTACCCGGATCTACGGCACCGCCTGGGAAACGCCTAAGGACCTGAAAACCTACCTGGCCTTTCTTGACGAGGTGGAAAAACGGGACCACCGCCGGGTGGGGAAGGAACTGGACCTCTACTCCGTCCACGAGGAGGCCGGAGCGGGGCTTATCTACTGGCACCCCAACGGGGGCCGTATGCGGGTGGCCGTCGAGGATTTCTGGCGCCGGGAACATTACCGCAGCGGCTACGAGATTCTCTACACCCCCCACATCGGGAAAAGCTGGCTCTGGGAAACTTCCGGCCACCTGGGTTTTTACAAAAGCAACATGTACTCCCCCATGCAGATCGACAACCAGGACTACATTATTAAGCCCATGAACTGCCCCTTCCACATCATGGTCTACAAGGACAAGGGCCGCAGCTACCGGGACCTGCCCCTGCGCTGGGCGGAACTGGGCACCGTGTACCGCTACGAGCGCAGCGGCGTCCTCCACGGCCTTCTGCGGGTCCGGGGCTTTACCCAGGACGATGCCCACATCTTCTGCACCCCCGATCAGATCGAGGGGGAAATCCGGGAGGTCCTGCGTTTCAGCCTGCGGATCTGGAAGATCTTTGGTTTTAAGGACATTAAAGCCTACCTTGCCACCAAGCCCGCCGATTCCGTGGGGGAACCTGCCCGCTGGGGCCAGGCCCTGGAGAGCCTCCGCAAGGCCGTTACCGCCGAGGGGCTGGCCTATGAAATTGACGAAGGGGGGGGCGCCTTCTACGGCCCCAAAATCGACCTTAAAGTAAAGGACGCCCTGGGCCGGGAATGGCAGATGACCACCATCCAGTTCGATTTTAACATGCCGGAACGGTTCGACATGACCTTTGTCGATGCCGACGGCCAGCACAAACGGCCCTACATGGTCCACCGGGCCCTCCTGGGCAGCCTGGAGCGTTTCTTTGGTGTTTTGATTGAACACTTTGGCGGCGCCTTCCCCCCGTGGTTCGCCCCGGAACAGGCCGCCGTCATCCCCGTGGCTGAGAGCTTTAACGGCTATGCGGAACAGGCGGCCGCGGAACTTAAAGCCAAATCCCGCGAAAGCGGGCACGACCTCCGGGTCAGCCTGGAACTATCCGGCGACCGGCTTAACGCGAAGATTCGCGGCTGCCAAACGCGTAAGATTCCCTACATGCTGGTGGTGGGCCAGCGGGAATCCGATGAAGGCACTGTCGCTGTCCGCTGCCGTGACGGCAAGCAGATGCCCCCCATGAAAATAGCGGATTTTGCCGCGTATCTGGTACAAAAAGTGGAAACCCTGGACCTGGAATTGTAATCCTGAATTTAATGGGGAAAGCGGCGAAAAGTCCGCTTTCTCCGTCATTAATCCTATCGCAAATAAAGGTTGTGCATTACACAAAATTTAGTATTCGCAGAAAATTTGCCACCGTAAAAAAAATTATTAAATGGTTTGGTTCTGAAATCCGACAATTTGGAATCGCTTCACATTGTTTATAATTTGCATAGATTCATATAGAATTTCATGGAAAATATAGATATATTATTTAAGCCATGATTCAACGAACAAGTGAAGGTCAGTGTATTGCACCGGCAGCCGTAAAGATGTCATCTGAAGATTTTGGTACAATCGGGGAAACACGGTTGTATTGGCTTGGACAGGCAGGTTTTGTCCTGAATACCCGGGGGGTGGTGCTGCTATTGGACCCCCTGCTGATTACGCGGCCCGGAACGCCGAACACGAGTGAGACGGGGATGGAATTGTTCAATTCCTGGCCCATTGACGCGGCGGAAATTCCGCGGGCGGATGCCGTGTTGTATACCCATACCGACAACGATCACCTGGGCCCGGAAACGGCGAAGCTTCTTATGAAACTGGATCCTATTTTTATTGGAACCATGTACTGCAAAGAAAAGCTGACGGAATTGGGGGCTTCTCCGGTACGCTGCCTGTCCGGTGTGCCCCAGGCCGGTACGTCCTGGCGGGGAAAAAACGGCAACAGTTTTGATATGGGAAGCGCTAAAATAGAACTTTTACCGGCGGACCACCCCTGGCAGATTTCGGACCCGGGGAAATACGGCCGGATCTTTGGTCCTGAAGATTGCTGCGGTTACAGAATTACTACCCAGGATGGAGTTTTTGTATTTCCCGGCGATACCCGGCTGATGAAACATCACCTGGATTTACGAAACATTACGGTGCTGGCTTTAGATGTTTCCGCGGACCCCTATCACCTGGGTATTCAGGGGGCCACGGTACTGGCCAATCATTTAAAAGATGTACTCCTGGTCCCCTATCACTACGGCACCTTTAGGAGCAGCAGCAGCTCCCACGCCGGAGACCCGGAACTGGTTTTGGGGGGAATACAAGACGGTATCCGCAGGAGCCGCATCCTTGCCCCCGGCGAAGCCCTAATCCTGCGGGAAGGCAAAGAGCGAAGTTCCTGACAAAGTATTTCTGTTCAGTTTACCAGTAGAAATTTTATTAGAGTTGTAAACAATCTCTATTAGTAAGGTTTTAAAATTGAATATGAAAGCCATAGAGCAGACAACAAAAACTGTGGACCGGCCCGATCGCGTTCTCCAGTTTGGGGAAGGGAATTTTCTGCGGGGTTTTGCCGGCTGGCAAATCGATATTCTGAATGAAAAAACCGCATTTAACGGCAATGTGGTGGTAATCCAGCCCCGGAACCGGGAGGGATCCCAGGGGGCGTTGATCAATGCCCAGCGGGGCCTTTACACCACGGTTTTGCGGGGCCTGGCGGAAGGCCGCCCGGCGGAGGAATTCCGGCTCGTCCGGTCCTTCAGCCGGTGTATCAATCCCTATACCCAATTTGATGAGTACCTTGGCTGCGCGGAAAATCCTGAACTTCGCTTTGTACTTTCCAATACTACGGAGGCGGGGATTGCGTACCGTGAAGGGGAAGGGCCGGAGGATCGGCCCCAGGTTTCGTTTCCCGGTAAAGTTACCGCCTTTCTCTACCGGCGTTACGAATACTTCCGGGGGGACCCCGCAAAGGCGCTGGTGTTTATTCCCTGCGAATTGATCGACAGGAACGGCGATACGCTGCGGCGCATCGTGGAACGCATCGCTTCCGAATGGAAGCTGGGGGAAGGTTTTCTGCGCTGGCTTGGGGCCTGCGTGTTCTGTAATACTCTGGTTGACCGCATTGTTTCGGGTTTCCCCAGGGAGGAGGCAGAGGCCCTGTGGGAGAAGCTGGGTTACCGGGACGAGCTTCTTACCGCGGGGGAACTTTTTTACCTTTGGGTGATCGAACCCCCCAAACCGGGCGTTCAGCCCTGGGATTACCGGAAGGAATTCCCCCTGGAGGAGGCGGGATTAAACGTTATCTGGACCGGTAATCTTGAATTTTACCGTACCCGGAAAGTCCGTATCCTCAACGGCGCCCACAGTTCTACTGCATTAGCCGCTTACCTTTACGGCCTTGATACGGTAGATCAGTGTACCGCGGAACCGCCGGTATCCCGGTTTATGCGGCAGGCCCTTTTTGATGAAATTATTCCGTCAATCGAACCGGGCGGTTCCGGAACGGCACATGAGGAACTTGTCCGTTTTGCGGAAGAAACCCTGGAACGTTTCGCCAATCCCTTTATCAAACATCAACTGCTTTCCATAAGCCTGAACAGCGTATCGAAATTTAAAGCCCGGGTACTCCCGTCGATTCTTTCCTATCTGAAAAAGTACGGCAAAGCCCCCGGCGCCCTATGCTGTTCCCTGGCGGCGCTCATCGTGTTTTACCGGGGCAATCCCGGCGGCGGCGGAATGGAAGGCCGCCGGGCGGGGGAACCCTATCCCATAAAGGATGACCAGAATATCCTGCGGCGTTTCGCCGCCCTTTGGGCCGCCTTAGACGGTGTATCAGGTTCCCCCGCACTACTGGTCCACGAGGTACTTTCCTGCCGGGACTGGTGGGGGGAAGACCTGAGCGCTTATCCGGCCGTTGAGGATGCGGTAACAATGGCCCTGGAGACGATTTTAAGGGACGGTATAGCCGCGGCCCTGGCGCAGGCCGGGGAACATACGGGAGTTTCCCGGTGAAGACCCGGGGAGAAGGGCAGGCCCTGTTCCGCATACACCCCGCCGATGATGTGGCCGTGGCCCTGCGGGATCTGCGGGCGGGAGAAACTCCGGCGGAACCGGGGGGCGTTGTCCTGCGGGAGGACATTCCCCAGGGCCATAAAATCGCCCTGCGGGAAATCCCGGCGGGGGGGCGGGTTCTTAAATACGGCCTCCCCATCGGGGCGGCGTCCCGGTGTATACCGGCCGGGGCCTGGGTTCACACCCACAACCTGCGGACCCTGCTGACGGAGGACCCGGTTTACCACTGGCCCGGACCCGCCGCGTTCAGTCCGCCTTTGCAGGACCCGCCGGTCTTTAAGGTGTACCGCCGTCCCGGCGGGCAGATAGGTATCCGCAACGAAATCTGGATCATCCCTACCGTGGGTTGTGTCAACGATGCCGCCCGGACCCTGGCACGCTGGGGGGACGATGAATTCCGCCGGGGAAAGGCCGGGAGCCCGGACGGGGACGGCATAGACGGAGTGTATGCCTGGACTCACCCTTACGGCTGTTCCCAACTGGGGGAGGACCATGAAGCTACCCGTAAAATCCTGCGGGGCCTGGTTCAGCACCCCAACGCCGGGGCCGTGCTGGTCCTTTCCCTGGGCTGTGAAAACAACACCCTTGAAGGTTTTAAGGAATTTCTGGGACCCTGGGCCAAAGATACCGGGCGGATAGCCTTTCTGCGCTGCCAAGACTGCGAAGACGAAATTGCCGAGGGGAAACGGCTCCTCCGCCGTCTGGCCGCCCGCGCGGCCTGTGCCCGGCGGGAAGAATCGGGGCCGGAGGGCCTTATCCTGGGCCTTAAATGCGGCGGTTCAGACGGCTTTTCCGGCATTACCGCCAATGCCCTGGCGGGCCGCGCCAGCGATGCCGTCTGCTCCTGGGGGGCGGGAGCGATCCTCACCGAGGTCCCGGAGATCTTCGGTGCGGAACAGATCCTCCTGAACCGCTGCGAAAGCCGGGAGCTTTTCGATCAAACCGTTTCCATGATCGAAAATTTCAAGGATTACTACCGTTCCCAGGGCCAAAACATCTACGAAAACCCCTCCCCGGGGAACAAGGCCGGGGGCATCAGCACCCTGGAGGAAAAATCCTGCGGCTGTGTGCAGAAGGGCGGCCTTTCCCCCGTCCGGGGCCTGTGCCGTTACGGGGAGCAGGTCCGCCGTCCGGGGCTCAGCATCCTGGAAGGGCCGGGGAACGACATGGTTTCCGTTACCGCTCTGGCCGCGGCGGGGGCCCAGATCATCCTGTTTACCACCGGCCGGGGGACCCCCCTGGGCGGCCCGGTCCCGGTCGTCAAGATCGCCAGCAACTCCGCCCTGGCCCGGCGGAAGCCCAACTGGGTGGATTTTGACGCGGGCCGGCTCCTGGCCGAAGACCCGGATTCGATCCGGTCTGAACTGTTGGGGTATATCGAAGCGGTAGTTTCCGGCCAAAGGACCCGCAATGAAGAACAGGGCTGCCGGGAAATCGCCCTGTTCAAAAACGGCGTTACCCTGTAGCAGTTTGTTGCACTTGGCCTTACGCAGGGTAATTTTTTCTCTTTTCAGAAATAACTTCCAAATTAATAGACTTTTTTCTCCTCACAGAAAAAACTTGTCATTTCTCTTCTCCCTGGTTATACTTTACCTGGGGGCCAAACATGGCGGAAAGTCTGGTTGTACGCAGGATATACCTGGAAAAACTCAAAAACTGGCGGGAAAAACAACTGATAAAGGTCATTTCCGGGGTCAGACGCTGCGGAAAGTCCACCCTCCTCTCCTTGTATATTGCGGAACTGAAAAAATCGGGGGTCCCGGACGGGGACATTGTCTTTCTTAACCTGGAGGATGTGGAAAATGAGGAACTGCTCCATTACCGGGCCCTGTATGCTTATCTGGCGGGAAAACTCCGCAAGGGCCGGTACACCTACATCTTTATCGACGAAGTGCAGGAGTGCCCCCAGTTTGAAAAGGCCGTGGACAGCCTGTTCCTCAGGGAAAACGTCGATATTTATATTACCGGTTCAAACAGTTACATGCTTTCCGGGGAACTGGCCACAAAACTATCCGGCCGTTATGTAGAAATAGCCCTGCTGCCCCTGTCCTTTGCCGAATACCTTGACTTTACGGGAACCGGCAGGGACCGGGCA
>JAIRXT010000007.1 GCA_031268125.1 Treponema sp.
TTAAATCCGGTAAAAAAGAACAAACCTTTTCGTTTATCCTTAAAAATTTTGAGCGGGCTCTGGTGGATTCAGGGGGCTGGGTGGAATACGCAGCCCATCATTATTAATGTTTAAGTTGCAAACACCAGCAATTCAAAATTCCAAATCCGAAAAGAGACGTAAAAAAATCATCAGGGGTCCTGTCGGCTGGAAACATCCGGGTCCCCACCCCAGATTCTTTCCACCGCCACCCCACGCTGCTTGTTTCGGCGCTCTTTTTGCCATTATCCCCATCGTGAATTACCTTAAGCCAAGGGATTTTCAAGGTAAAAAAATGGTCAAACGGCTGCCGGTACCATTGACCCTTTTTTAGGTTGGACAGGGGGTCTTTTTCGCTAAAAGTAAAATTGCCGTCAAGTTTACAGCCCCCCGGCGGCCTGTCAGCGGAGTCCCTGCAAAAAGTTGGGGTTTTTCTTGCCCATCTTGCTCATTTTTTTCATCATGGTCCGCATTTTTTCAAAGCGTTTGAGGAGTCTGGCCACTTCCGCCACGGAAGAACCGGAGCCCCGGGCGATCCGGGAGCGTCGGGAAGGTCCGATAATCAGGTGGTTGGTCCGTTCTTTCCGGGTCATGGAGGAAAGGATGGCCTCCTGGTTTTTTAGTTCCGCCTTGTCGATGTCCTCCTCGCTTACCTGGCCGGCCATGCCGGGGATCATGTCCAGCATGGATTTAATGGAGCCCATTTTTTTCATGGAGCGGAGCTGGGTAAGCCAGTCTTCCAGGGTAAAACTTTCTTTTTCTATCTTTTTTTGAAGTTCCTGGGCTTCCTGCTTGTCGATGACTTCCTGGGCCTTTTCCACCAGGCCCACCACGTCCCCCATGCCCAGGATACGCCCGGCGGTGCGCTCCGGGTGGAAGGGTTCGAAGTCCTCCGGCTTTTCCCCGGTCCCCACAAATTTCAGGGGCTTGCCGGTAATTGTTTTGAGGGAGAGGGCCGCCCCGCCCCGGGTGTCGGAATCGAACTTGGTCAGGACCACCCCGGTCAGGCCGATTTTTTCGTCAAAGGTCCTGGCAATGTCCACGGCCGCCTGGCCGGTCATGGCGTCCGCCACCAGGAGCAGTTCATCGGGCCGGGCGGCTTCCTTGAGCCGGGCCAGTTCCGCCATCATGGCCTGGTCAATTTGGAGCCGTCCTGCGGTGTCCACAATCAGGGTGTCCGCCATGTTCCTGCGGGCATAGTCTTCGGCCCCGCGGAACACTTTTACTACGTCAACGGCCCCTTCTTCCCGGTAGACGGGAATGCCTATTTGGGTTCCCAGAATTGAAAGCTGCTCCACCGCCCCGGGCCGCACCAGATCGCAGGCTACCAGCAGGGGGTTCCGGCCCCCTTTTTTAAGCCGCAGGGCCAGCTTTGCGGCGCTTGTCGTCTTGCCGGAACCCTGGAGCCCCAGCAGCAAAATTACCGAGCGGACATCCGGCCCCCGCAGGTTTAGCGCCGCGTCGTCGCCCCCCAAAAAGGACACCAGCTTGTCGTGAACGATCTTGACAAATTGCTGGCCCGGATCTACCGAGCGCAGAACCCGCTCCCCCTTGGCATCTTCTACCGTGGAGTTTACAAAGCGGCGTACTACCCGCAGATTAACGTCCGCTTCAAGCAGGGCCATTTTGATGGCGTCTACGGCGTCGTCAATGTTTTTTTCGGTAATCGTGGATTTCCCCGCCACCAAACGCAGGGCATCCGAGACTTTTTGGGTAAGTTTGTCGAACATGCCTTATTTTATCTGCAATGCCGGGCTTAGAACCAGTCCCGGTTGCCGTCCTCCCAGGGGCAGAATTCCCGGGCTTCAAAGAACAGCCCGATTTCCCGCTCCGCGCTGGCCGGGCAGTCCGATGCGTGGACGATGTTAAGCCGGGTCCGGGCCGCATAATCCCCGCGGATTGTCCCGGCGGGGGCCTCCAGCAGGTTTGTGGGCCCCGTAAGCCGGCGGACCACCGCAATTGCATCTTCCCCCTCAAGGACCAGAGCGATTACCGGGCCGGACAGGGTGTATTCAATCAGTTTTTCGTAAAAATCCCGGCCCTTGTGCTCGGCGTAGTGGGTTTCCGCCAGTTCCCTGCCTATTCGCAGCAGTTTAAGGGCGATAATTTTTAACCCCTTCCGTTCAAAGCGGCCCAGTACTTCCCCGGCGATCCGCCGCTGCAGGACCCCCGGCTTTAACATCACGAATGTCTTTTCCATCACCCGAGTATAGCACGTTTCCCCCGGCCCCGAGTACACGACATGTGTCAAATTTAGCCCCCAGGCACTCCGCCCGGCTTTTGCGGCGCATCTTTTCGTTTTTTCCCAACCTGAGAATTGCTGCAGGAGAATTACGCGGGTTTAATGCCCCAGGCAGGTGCCCACCGCCAGGGCCGTGTCCAGCATGTAGTGGTCCGGGGGTACGTTTTTTATTTTCCCAGCGGGAACGCCCAGGTCCACCGAATCGATGGAATCCCCGATCAGGGCTACCATGCGGCCGTACTTGCCCTTGGCCAGAAGGTCCGCCGCTGCGGTCCCCAGGCTGGTGGCCAAAACCCGGTCGGAGGCGCTGGGAATTCCCCCCCGCTGCACATAGCCCAGGACCGTGGCCCTGGTTTCCATGCCGGTTTCTTCCCCAATCTCCCGGGCCACCCGGTAGCCGATGGAGGGGTTTACCGTTTCCGCGCGGTACTTCTTCCGTTCCTTCTTGTCCATCGCCGCTTCCGCTGTGGAAAAGGCCCCCTCGGCCACCACCACGATGGAATAGCTCTTCCCCTCGGCGGCCCGCTTTTCCAGATGCCTGCCGATAACCTTTATGTCGTAGGGAATTTCGGGGATCAGAATCACATCGCCGCCCCCGGCCACCCCCGCGTACAGGGCCAGCCAGCCCGCCTTGTGGCCCATCAGCTCGATAACGATAACCCGGTTGTGGCTTTGCGCGGTGGAATGCAGCCGGTCTATGGCCTCCGTCCCGATAGCCAGCGCGGAATCGAAGCCGAAAGTCCGGTCTGTCCCCGTAATATCGTTGTCAATGGTTTTGGGAAGCCCCAGGACATTCAGCCCCTCCTGGGCAAGCTGGTAGCCGGTAGTATTCGTACCGTTCCCCCCCAGCACCACCAGGCAGTCCAGGTTCAGCTTCCGGTAGTTGTCCTTGATGGCCCGAACCTTGTCGCCCTCAACCTTGCTGTCGTTTTCGTCTTTTTTGACTTTGAAAGGTTTTTCCCGGCTGGCCCCCAGGATGGTTCCGCCCCGGGTAAGGATGCCGTAGGTATCCACCGGCCGCAGGTCCCGCCAGTTTTCCTGGATAAGCCCCAGGTAGCCGTTGGCGATACCCACAATGCTCATCCCGTAGCGGTCATACGCCGCCCGGCAAACCCCCCGGATCGCCGCATTCAGTCCCGGACAGTCCCCCCCGGCGGTGAGAATCCCAAACGTCTTGGTGTACCGGCTCCCCATCGGCGCCCCCTGTTTCAGTGTAGCCCATCTTCCCCCGGATTCAAAGCAATATTTGCCAGCCGCCCGGCTTTTGGCCCCCTGCCGTCAACTGTGGCGGATGGCGTTGCGCCTCCAGCCGCCGGTAAAAAGATAGACAATAATTACCAAAAGCACCCCCGCGCTGGCAACCGGCGCGCCCATGCCCACTCCTTTAAGCCCCCAGCCCAGGGTAATGCCGAAGATGTAGCATACCGGCACCCGCAGAATAACCGAAGAAAGCAGGCCGTTGATCATGGTAAAAAAGGTATGCCCGCCGCCGATTAAAAAGCCGTTGATGCAGAACACAAAGGGAATTATCAGGAAGTCCCAGGCAAAGGACCGGGCGTAGGCTACACCATCCTGAATCATCCGGGGATCGTCCCCAAAGAGCCGCAGAATGGCCTCCGGGAACAGCATTACCAGAATAAAGAAAGTCCAGGTAATAACTACGGAAAACAACGTCCCAATCCGGCATGCCTGCACGGCCCGGTCCACCCGGCCCGCCCCAAAATTCTGGGCGCTCATGGCGGAAATGGACGCGCTTACGGCCTGGGTGGGCATAAAGGCAAAACTGTTGAATTTGCCAAAGGCCCCCACCGCCGCGGACGCGCTGACCCCGCCCACAATGTTTACTATCGCAGTAAGAAACAAAAACGAAATGCTGGTTACACTGTTCTGGATGCAGGTAGGCAGCCCCACCTTGAAGATAAGAGCCGCCTGGTCCCAGTAAATTTTGAAAGACCGGAGCTTAAAATCGAACTGAAAATCGTTCCGCACCATGTAGATTACGCAGAGTACCACACAAAGAGCCTGGGAAATCACCGTAGCCAGGGCGGCCCCAAAGGCGTCCCAGTGAAAAACCGCCACAAAGATCAGGTCCAGCACAATGTTGGTTACACAGGCCGCCATTACAAAGTAAAAGGGCTGTTTGGAGTTCCCCATACCCCGCAGAATCCCCGCAAAGGCGTTATAGGCAAAGATAAAAATTATCCCAATCACCGTAACCGTCAGGTAGCGGTCGCTTTCCACATAAGATTCCGCCGGAGTACGGATCAGACGCAGCACCGCCCCCTTAAAAATCAACATGACCGCGGTAATAACCACCGCCATAATCACCAGCAGCGTGATAATCGTCGCCGTACACCGTTTAAGAGCCCCCTGGTTCCCCGCACCCTGGTACTGCCCAATAAGCACCGTAGCCCCCATACACAGCCCAATTACCGTATTGGTCAGAATAAAAGTTACCTGCCCGCCGATATTCACGCCGGACATGCTTTCGGTCCCTGCAAAATTCCCCACAATAAGCATGTCGGCCACGTTATACAGGGACTGCACGATATTGGAAGCCAAAAAAGGAAGGGCAAAACGCAGCAACTGGTTCAGCACGTTACCCCGGGATAAGTCGGTTGAAATATGAGCCATCAGATGATCATAACTCTATCCGGGGAAGAAGTCTTCCCCTTGAACCGGACTAAACGCATAGGAACCATGTTTTTTTTGGGAGCATCCCCGGCCCCGGAGGACCGTTGTAGGTCAAGTTTAGCCCAGGGCCGGGGACCGGGCTATCCGCTCCAACAAAAAACCTTCTTAAGACCCTGGGATGGAGTTTCGTTGTAAAATCCTTTTACAACGAAACTCCGTAAACAAAAAAATCCGTCAGGGTTTTTTGTTCCGCTTCTATCCCTTGCGCGGCCCTAAAACGACATCCCTGTCGTTTTAGGGCTTGGGAGTTTTGCTGTCGTGAACAGAGTTCACGGCAAAACTCCGCAAATTCCTTCCGGCCGCCATCCCTAGCGGCCCCGCCGGGCAACAACACCCCTGTCGTGTACCCTTCCCCATCTTTAAGCAATTCCCAGTTTGGAAAAAAGCGAAAAGACCCCCCCCGCCAAAGCCGGCTAAACGTGATCCTCCGCCGGACCGGGAAAAGGCCGCGTTTATACTGCCCAGCAATTTTACTTTTGGCGAAAAAGCCCCCTTGTCCAACCAAAAAAATGGCTAAATTGCATTTGTAAAAATGGTATTGAATGAAAACCCGCAATTTAGACATTTTTCACCTTAATTAACCCCTTGTTAAGCAATTCCCAGTTTGGAAAAAAGCGAAAAGACCCCCGCAAAAGCCGGGCGGGGTGTCAGGGGGGAAAAACGAGGGGAAGGGGCCCCTGTTTTTCCCCCCTGACAGGACCCCAAGAGAATTTTACCGGTGTCTTTTCGTTTTGGAACAGTTAAACTGAGAATTGTTGCCCCCCTATAGAAATGTTTGTTCCGTTGGGTATACTTAAAATAGAATCTGCAATCCGGTTGGTTTTGAAGAAGTTTTTACCGGGAATCCCGGTACTGTGAAGGAGTAAGCCATGAAACGAAGCTTTGGAGCTTATATTACCCACGTTGCCGTAGCCCTGTACCTGCTGGCATGCGGAATCCTGGGGCTTACGGAACAAACACTGTGGCAGCGGCTCAGGCTGGCCGTGGGAAGCCGGAATGCCACCGGAAACGAAATTGTAGACACCCTTACCCAGGTGTTTGGTACAGGGGACCTTACCAAAACCCTGGTGGTTCTTTTTTCCATCCTGGCGGTTGCTGGCGCCGCTTTCTTGTTCCTTGAGCTTTTCGGCCTTAGAATTCCCGCAGTAGACATTATTATCCTGGTATTTCTTGCGGTTTGGATGGCCTTTATGGTCCTTTCCGATGGGGTATATGCGTTTAGGAACACCCGGAATTTCGATTTTCTGCCCTGGCTTAAAACTTTAGCCACCCATCTGGTGGTTTTGGGCGCCCTGATCAGCGCTTCCCGCCGTTTTGGCGACTAAGCCCCCGTAAAAAGGCACACTAAGGGCCGGATTTCATCGCCTTTCCCTCCGCCTTCTTCGCCCTTGTGGTAAAATTCTTAAACCATGCCGTTTAGCCCAATCAAGCCGCCGGCAGTTTGTTGCTTTTCTTTTAACCCCCTTTTAAGCAAGGTTACTTTTTTTTAAGGGGAGAAAAGACGCCCTCCCCCGGCAAAATTTGACCCGTATCGTGTACCGGGGCCGGAAGAACGCTACGGATCAAGTTCAGACAGGACCCCCCTCATAAGCCAGCAATTCTCATGTTAACCATTCCAAAACGAAAAGGCGCTGGGGGCCTGGTTAAGCTTGATCCGCTGCGGCCCTCCAGGACCGGGAAACTGCCGGAAAAACGCATGTAGAATCTGCCTTTGCTATCTTCGATACGCTCGGCATATTGCCACCGGCAGGGAATTCCAAATGTTTTTCCAGCCTTTTTCCCGGCCCAGGTACACGACGCGGGTCAAATTTGGCTGGAGAGAGGAGGTCTTTTCTCCCCCTAAAAAAACTAACTTTGCTTAACAAGGGGGTTAATTAAGGTAAAAAATGGATAAATTGCAGGGTATTTTCACTGCAAAGCATAGTTACAGAAACAATTTATCCATTTTTTGGTTGGACAAGGGGTCTTTTCGCTAAAAGTAAAATTGCTGGCAGAATTGAAGGATCTCTTGATTGTTTGTCTTATATATAATACAATTCGAGTGTGTACGACATTGAGACCACCGGGGAATTTGACAACTGGCTTGAAAATATTCGGGGGAGCAAGACCCGGATGGTTATTGTCAAACGTATTAGGTCTATGTCCCAAGGTTCCCTCGGTGAAACCCGGTCTCTCAAAGGCGGCCTTTTTAAGGCGAAAATTCGCTACGGTCCCGGCTTCAGGTTGTACTTTGTCAACAGGGGCGTAAAAATCATCGTGCTGCCTTGCGGCGGGGATAAATCTACGCAAGAACAGGATATAAAAAACGCCAGGAAAATGGCAAAGGAGATTTAAGTGCTTAAAACAAGGAAATTTGAAGTTACTGACTACCTCAAAACCGAAAAAGACATTGAGGACTACCTTGCCGTAGTACTTGAGGAAAAAGACTACTCATTCCTTCCGGTTGCTCTTGCGGATATTGCCCGGGCACGGAAAGCCATGACCAGCGCCGCCAGGGCGGCCGGTGTTTCCCGGACCGCACTCTATCAATCCCTTTCTGCTGACGGACACCCTGCTTTTGAGACTGTAGCAAAAGTCGCGGATTCCCTTGGGTATAAAATAAAACTGGTTCCAAAATCCGTGTAACCAGAGAAACCGCAGGATAGCCGGGGATGCGCCTACTCCTGTGCGTTTATCCTGAGGTTTCAATTCCCCGCATTTGCCCGGAACGGAAAATAGTGTATACTGGAAGCTGAAAAATCCAAAAACGCAGTTTTGGAAAACCATATTTCAGGAGGATACGATGCTTCCAGTCATGTTACAGCTTTACAATGTCCGGGAAGAACTAAAAAACGATTTTGACGGGACCCTTGAACAGGTAGCGGGCGCCGGTTACCGGTATGTGGAACTTGCCCTGGCTATGGCCTACGGCAAGAGCGCGGCGGAAACCGGGGCTTCTCTGGAAAAGGCGGGGCTTAGCGCCGTTTCCGCCCATGTTCCCTACCGGGACATGATACAGGATATGGACAAGGTTATCGGCTACCACCTGGACGTGGGCTGCAAGTTTATTGTGGTACCGTTCCTTGCCGAAGAAGACCGCTACCCCGGCCCCAACTACGCAGAGGTAAAAAAGGGCATTGCCCGGCTGGGGGAATATTGCAGCAAGAAGGGGGCGGCCCTGCTCTACCACAACCACGAATTTGAATTTGCCGATTGTAACGGCAAGTACGCCCTGGACGACCTGTACGACAGTGTTCCCGCCGCCCTGCTCCAGACCGAAATCGACGTATGCTGGGCCAAGGTGGGGGGCGTAGACCCCGCGGAGTACATTCTAAAGTACTCCGGCCGTGCGCCGGTGGTTCATTTGAAGGACTTTGATTCCTCCAACGGCGGGCAGGTCAAGGCCGCGTACGATTTGATCGGCGAAGCGAAGAAGGCCCGGGCCGCCGGAGCCTTCCCCTTCCGGGCCGTGGGCCATGGGGTCCAGGATATTCCCGGCATCGTCAAGGCCGCCGAAAAAGCCGGCGCCCGGTGGCTTGTGGTGGAGCAGGACCTCCCCTCCCCCGGCATGAGCCCCATCCAGTGCGCCAAACAGAGCATGGATTACCTTAATTCGCTGAAATAAGGAACTGTAGAAAAACGCTTTATTAGAGTTGTTCGATAAGCTTTAGTTATCGAACAACTCCCTTAAAAAACTCCCGGCCAGAGGCAATCCTATCAGGGGTCTTTACGGCGAGACTCGTCCTACGGGGTAAATGTTCACTTTTATTGGAGCTTTGGTTCTGGGCGCGCAGGGATTCGAACCCCGGACATCCACGGTGTAAACGTGGCGCTCTAACCAGCTGAGCTACGCGCCCTGCGGGAGGGTACGCATACCTTATTGGGAAAGGGCGGGATTGTCAAGGCCAGGCGGCAATTCTCTCAGCAATTCCAAATTCAAAATTCCAAATCCAAAAAGAGCCGTAAAAAATTCATCAGGGGTCCTGTCGGCTGGAAAAATCCGGGGCCCCCACCCCAGATTCTTTCCACTTTTCGCTTTCGCGAAACTGGACCCCATCTGCTTGTTTCGGCGCTCTTTTC
>JAIRXT010000014.1 GCA_031268125.1 Treponema sp.
GAGCGGATACGGAAGGTGAGGGAGCAGTTGGACAAGCGGGGGGACCGGAGGAAGCTGGTAGGGGCGGTGGCCGGGATGGTGGCGGCGGAAGAGGTAAGGAAATATGCGCAGAAGCGGGGGCTGTATGTTCTGGTACAGTCGGGGGATTCGGTGGCGCTGGCGGATGCGGACGGTAGTTTCACGGTGCGGGAGTGGTGAGCCGCTGATTAATGAGAATTGCTGCCGGGACATGGCTTGAAGCTGACGGCGTAGTGGTGTAAACCAGCCTGGCAGTTTGTTGCGCTTCGCGCATAAAACAGTAAAAATATTCACAAAGGTGAATATTTTTACCTTACAAACTGCTAAAGCAGCCCATTTATCGAATATTTTTTTGCATAAATATGCAAAAAATTATACAAGTGCAACAGGCTGCCAGGGAGGCAGGATGAAAAAACAGAGGGCCTTTGTCTATCGCTGCTCTTCATGCGGCCGTGAAGAACCCAAGTGGCTGGGCCGCTGCCCGGAGTGCGGGGAGTGGAATACGTTAATAGAAACGGCGGCGTCCGGTAATGCTCCCGGTACGGCGCCGGGGGGGAAAAAGGGGGCCCTTGCCCCCCAGTCCCTGCCCCTTTCCTCGGTGAATCCCCAGGAGGGGACCCGGCTTGAAAGCGGCATCCCTGAACTGGACCGGGTACTGGGCGGGGGAATTATGAAGCGTTCCGCAATTCTGGTGGGGGGCGAACCGGGGATTGGCAAGTCCACCCTGCTGCTTCAAATTGCCGCCGCCGCCAGGACCAAGGGGCGGGTTCTTTACATCTCCGGGGAAGAATCCGCAGGGCAGATACGGATGCGTTCGGACCGGCTGGGGCTTTCCGCCCAGGCTTCCCGGATTGAGATTGTCTGTTCCGGCAGGCTGGAAGATATCAATACGCTGCTGGATTCGGTAAAGCCCGTGATTGTCCTGGTGGATTCCGCCCAGACCCTCTACAGTACCGAAGCCGGCCCGGGGCCCGGCACGGTAAACCAGATGAAATACTGCGCCTGGGAGCTTATTTCCTGGGTAAAAGAACATGACGCGGCCCTGTTTCTGGCGGCCCACGTAACCAAGGAAGGCGTAATCGCCGGGCCCAAGACCCTGGAACACATGGTGGACACGGTCCTCTACTTTGAGGGGGCCGCATCTACCGCCAACGACGGGGAAAGCCGTTTTCTTAGGGCATCGAAGAACCGCTTTGGATCCGTAGACGAGATTGGCATTTTTATTATGGGGGAACGGGGCCTGTCCCCGGTGGAGGATACCTCCCGGCTTTTTTTGGTGCGGCGGGAGGGGGAACTTCCCGCCGGTGTGGCCACCGCCGCCGTATTGGAGGGGAGCCGCAGCCTGCTGGTGGAGATTCAGGCCCTTACCGTGATTGCCAAAGGGGGGATTAGCCGGGTTTTTTCCGACCGGATCGATTCCGCCCGGGTGTCCCGGGTGGCGGCGTCCCTGGAAAAGCACCTGGGGATACGGCTTTCCGATCAGGACATTTATGTGAACGTGGCCGGGGGCATAAGAATTGCCGAAGTTGGGGTGGAACTGGCCCTGGGCTGCGCCATCTATTCCGCCCGGACCAGCCTTGCCCTGCCCTCCGGGCTGGTGATTGCCGGGGAACTGTCCCTGACCGGGGAAATCCGGCCGGTACGCCGCCTGGCCGGCCGTCTCCGGACCGCCCGGAGTTTGGGTTTTACCCATTTTCTTGGGCCCGTACCTTCCGATGCTTCACCGGAAATCCCTGAATCCTTTGAAGGGGGAACCCTTATTCCCGCGGCCGGCATACAGGCCGCCATTCGCAGTCTGTTCAAAACGGCCGGGGGACCCTCCGGGAATATTTCCGGGGGCCCGGGGAGAAATTTCAAAAATTCCGACATTTTTTCATAATTATCGCCATATGCTCTTGACGCTTGTGAAAAAGCAGGATATGCTTGTAAACAGTTTCGATGTATAGGATAATTTCTAGTGTTTGTTTCGGAGTTGAAGTTTCCGCCAATGGGTTTTCTTTTTTTAAGCCTTCTTTTTCCTTCCGCAAGGCCTCCGTTATCCTTATCAACCCACAGCATCCTGAATCTCCCAGAAGGGGGGTGGAGTCGTCCACTTAGGCGGGCGTGAATAAAATGCGGAATCCGGCCGCACAAGTCAAAAAAACGGAAAAACCGTTCTCGCTGCTACGGATCTGAAGAGCGGGAATTCCGTGTTTTGATACAACCGGATGAAGGAAACCTCTCAATGGCGAAGAAACTGTATGTTGGGAATCTCTCTTACAACACTTCCGAGGACGGCCTGCGTAATCTGTTCTCTGAATTCGGCAATGTAGCGTCTGCCAAGATCATTTTTGATCGTGAAACCGGCAATTCCAAAGGTTTTGGTTTTGTGGAAATGGGCAGTGATGAAGAAGCTACTGCGGCGATCACCGGAACCAACGGGCGCGAATTCGAAGGCCGCCAAATCCGGGTAAATGAAGCGATGGATAAACCCCGGCGGGATCGCGGCGCCGGCGGCTACGGCGGGGGCAACTGGTAATAGAATTGTTCGATAACCTTTAGTTATCGAACAACTTCCTTAAAAAAACTGCAAAAGGCTAAAGCCTTTTGCGAGACTTGTTCAACAACCCCTTACCGGGATCCGGCAGGGCGCGCCTGATGGAAATCTTGTTTCCGCCGGGCGCTCCCTTGTTTTAGGGCGTCTGCTGCATCTTCATGTTTCCCAAAAAGGATGCGGCATGGAACTGAAGAACAATATCAACAGCCGCAATTAACTATTTATGAGAAACCAGGATCGTACATGCGTCCGTTAGAACACTTTTTGTCCCGGTTGGACAAGTTTGAAAACGAAGGCGGGGAACTGCCCGCCGCCGCGGAAGAACAGATTGTCCGGGGTTTTACGGACCTTGTTTCGCCGCTGATCGGCAGGGAGGGGGCGCGGGACCTGTGCAGCGCCCTTTTGGGGGGCCTGCGGGAAAGACCGGGGCCGGCGGGCCGTTCCTATGCAAAGCTGGGTTATGCGGCGGCCTTTATCCTGGGGGAATTTGACGGTTCTATGGAACTGGACGGCGGCGACTGGGAAGAAATACGGACTACCCTGGAGGACGCCGCCGGCGAAATGGATATAAAAACCCTTACCGCCCTGATGGGGGAGCTGCTTGAACGGGGAAAACTGTAGGCGCCTAACGTTTGCGCGGGGCCGCTATTGCCGCCGCCTTGGTGTCCACGGCGTTCAGAATAGCGGAAAGCCGGTCTTTTTCAATAAGATCGATGAGGCGGGCTTCGGTATAGCGCTTGGCTTCTTCGGTAAAGGAGCCCACGGTGATGCATATCCCCTTGCCGGCCTTTACTTCTTTTAGGTGGGAATGAAAATCCCGGACGATAAGCTCCCCGATAGAACCCTGGGTGCGGATAAAGCGGAACATGATCGTATCCGACCATTTGGGGGTATCCACCTCCGCCTGAATATCCGCCCATTCGTTTTTATGAACCGAAATATTGGTGATCTTGGTTTTTGCCCTGGGGAAATAGGTCATGACAATTTTACGGCACAGGGCCATAAAATCCGCGGAAGGGGCCATAAGGTAAATCTGTAAATTCCGGCTGGCATTGAGTTCCTGGTACTTATCGATAAGCATGCCCACGTCTTTGTACTGGGGGTTTTCTGTCTGGATAAGTTTAAGCAGGGGCAGGGCTTTGCCTATGTCGTTCTTGCTCAGGTACACCTGGGCTAGTTTGTAACGGAGTTCCGCCAGAATATCGCCCTTGATGTTCTGATGTTTTAGCCCAATCTCAAAATCCTGAACAGCGGCATCTTCCTGGTGTTGTTCCAGGTTGATGGTACCGGAAAAGAGGCATGCCTGGGGGCCCATGAGGGGGTCCGCCCGCATGTGATTGAACAGGCGCAGAGCCTGATCGGCCTGGTTCGCCTCGTAATAGCACTCCGCCAGGGTAAACAGCGATTCCTTGTCGTCCGGCATCAGGTCTATGGCCCTGCGGATGTAGTTCATCGCTTCTTTGGCTCTTTTAACGCGGAACAGCGAATGTCCCAGGTAACGGAGGGCGGCGGAACTTTCCGGGTCCTGTTTCCGGGCCTGATCCAGCAGTTGAATGGCCTTTTCGTAGTTTTTCCGCTGAAATTCCAGGTAACCCAGGTTGTAATTTACCTCGAAATTGTCCTGGCGCAGGGCGCGGGCGCTGGACAGCCCTTTGTAGGCTTCGTTGACCATGTTGAGTTTTAAGGCCGAAATTCCGTAGCGCATATTTGCTTCAAAATCGTCGATTTCCGGTTTTCCTCCCATCTCGACCAGGATTTCGTAGGTTTTCATGGCGTCGGACCAGGATTCTTCCCGGTAGTATACGTCTCCCACCTCCTGGAGGGCCCTGGGATCCCGGGGATTCTGACTGAGCCGTTTGGTAACATTGCGTATGATCGCGTCTTTTCCGCGGACCCGCCGGCTTTTCCCATCCTTTTTGCGGCCCATGAGTACCATAAATGCTATAATAACGATTGCAAGTCCGGCAACGGCGACTAGGACGGGAAACATATCAGCCATACCAGTATTATCGGTGAATTCTCCATGCTTCTTCAATGCGGCACGGATACCGGACCGTACCAGATACCAAACAGCGTAAGATACCTGACAAACAGTAAACTTGTTCGGAAGCCCGGCAGGTTTCTTCACAAGTCTTACAAAATTCCGGTATAATGGGCTTGTTCCAAAACTTCAGTTTTTGGGAAAGCTATCCTGATTTTATACCGGAATTTTGCTGTTTTTCAGCGGAAGTTGTTCGGAAATTTAGTTTTCAAACAACTCTAGTCAAAGCCCGCCTAAATTCTTTGCAAAAACTGGCCGGGATACCGATAATTAAAATCGTTGTCCCTTGCTTGAGTTGTAAATGCGGAACGATGTATGTGATTTTGGTGGCCGGCCCTGGCGGCGCAAGAAGGAGCGGAACCGATGGCGTCAACTATTGGCATAAAAATTGCTGACGGTGAGTTCTATTCTATCGTTGACGAGAATTCCAATGTTAAAAAACGGCTTGTACTTACGACGGTACATGATAATCAACAAAGTGTGCAGATAGATCTTTACAAAAGTCATACAAGGACCATGTCTGATGCCCTGTATGTCGGTAGCCTGGTGGTAGAAGATATCAGGACCCGGCCGAAGGGGGAGCCATCTATCGAGTTAATCGTTTCCTGCGATGCCAAAGGCCATATCGACGCCGAAGCCCTGGATTTGGATACCGGTTCCGGCGGGCTTCATCAGTACCTGAATGTTTCTCTTAAATCCCTGGACGACGTTAACCGGAATCTGAAATTGCCCGATTTTGAGCTGGAACAGCACGAAGGCCCTCCCCAGGGGCTCTATGAACGGGCCCTGGCAAAAAGGGATAAGAAAGTAAAGCAGAAGAAGGTCCCCTGGGCTCTGATTATTATTTTGGGGGCTTCTCTGATCGTCCTTTGTCTGGTCCTGTTCTTCCTGCTTCACGGCCGGGACCTTTTTACCCGGAATACCGGCGATTCAGGCAGGGTTGAAAGCGTAAGCCCGCCCCCGGAACCCCCTCCGGCGCCTGAGCCGCCGGCCGCTGTTCCTTCCCCTGTCCCTGCGGCGTCTGCTGCAGAACCGGCGGTTCCCGCTCCCCGGGCCGAAGCCCCCCGCCAGCCTCCCCCGGTAATCCAAGCCCCGGCCCAGCCCCAGCCTGTTCCCGAAGTTAGCAGAAGGCGGAATCCTCCGGTGGCTTCTTACAAAGTACCCGCTGCCATTCCCCGGAACGGGGCGCCCTACCGGATCCGCTGGGGGGATACCCTGTGGGATATTTCGGCGGCCTTTTACCGGGATCCCTGGCTTTACCCCCGGATTGCCCGGTATAACGGCATCAGGAATCCGGATCTGATTATTTCCGGGTCTACTATTCGGATACCCCCGAAAAATTAGACACCTAAAAGCTTTTTTGCTTGTTCTATTCTACGTTTTCCTCAATTCCTGCGCCCATGTGCGGGGCTGGGAGAATGAGAGTTTCCAGGCTTATTACCTGGGGCTCCGGGCTCTGGAATCCGGCGGCGATGCGGTCCCCGGCAGAACGAATCCGCAGGACGTCCGGGACCGGGCCTACGGCTATTTTGAAACCGCCCTGAAAAGTTCCAACCCCTATGTTTCACGGGATGCCGCCGGGCGGCTGATCCTCCCCCTGCTGCAGGGGCGCCGGCCGGGGGGGACCCGGTTTTGGGAAGAAACCGGGTCCAAAGCCCTGCCGGACGGAGGGCGGCCCCTGGCGGCGGCGGCCCTCTACAGCCAGGGCCGGTATGCCGAAATTACCGCCCTCTACGGCCGGGACGGGGGCCGGGAAACAGGCCGCCCCGCCGGGTCCGGTTTTTTGACGGAATCCTGGGATTCCTGGGACCGGCTTTTTCCCCTTCTGGCCCGGCTTCAGGAGGCTGGGGATGCCGGGGGGCTCAGGGATTTTATCTTTGGGGCGGCCCCCGGTGAGGCCCTTGAATGGGCAGCGGAGGAAATCCGCAGGTCTTTCCCCGGTTTCCTGAGCCCGGCGGAGGATGCCGCCCTTGAAGGCCGCTTCGCCGCCGCCCGTTCTGCCTTCACGCCCGGTCTTGACCTGTTCCGTTCCGTCCTGGCTGAAACGCCGGAACTCTTTTTACAATATCCCGCCCTGATCACCGATCTGGGCCGGTGTTTTCAGTTTACCGCCTCCGGGGACCAGGGAATCGAGCTTTTCCTGGAATGGGAGCGGCAGGCGTCTTCGGCGGCTTTGCATTACCGGCTCCTCTATTTTGCCGGCCGGATTGCCCGGGCCAGGGGGGACTACCCGCGCAGCGGGGAACTTTTTACCCGGGCCCTGGCCTTTGTCCCGGACAAGATTCAGGAAGACGCCTGTGTCTGGTATATCATGGATACCGCGCTCATGGACCCGGCCCTGGACCCCGCCGGGCTGGTGGGAACCTGGGCCTCCCGCTGGAACGATCCGGCCTACTTTAGCGACATTCTGGACCGGATTGCCCGGCGTCTGGCTTCATCGGGGCAGTGGCGGCGTTTTCCCGAGATTCTGGCGCTTCTTGACGGCGCGGGGGACCGGGCTTCAACAGCCAAATACGCCTACATCAGCGGCCGGGCCGCGGCCCTGGGCCTTATCCCGGCGGCGGCCGTCCCTGACGGGGAAGCAGCGGTCCGGCGGTATTTCCGCACTGCCTATGAAGGGGGAAGCCTCTACTACCGGGCCCTTGGCGCCTATTTCCTGGGGGAACCCTTCCTGAACTTCGGCAAACCGCCGGGCAAGCCCCCGGCGCGGGGGAAAACCAGGACCTCCCTTGCCGCGGGGCATCCCCACTTCCGGGAGATGGAATTTCTTCTGGGCTTTTTTGACGCGGGCATACCGGAGCTTGCCCAGCCCTGGGTAGAGGCCATGACGGGGGAACTGTCCGGCGAAGAACTGCGGACCCTGGCGGAGGTTATGGAAACCGCAGGGAACCATGCCGGGCAGATCGCCCTGATCTCCGCATTAATGGACCGGGATGAAATAACGCGGCGGGACCTGGAGCTCCTTTCCCCCCGGCCTTTCCAGGAATTGATCGAAGGGGAAGCCCGCCGCACCGGCCTGGCCCCGGAACTGCTGTACGGCCTTATCCGCACGGAAAGCGCCTTCCAGGCGGAGATCGTCTCATGGGCGGGGGCAGTGGGCCTGACCCAGCTTATGCCCGCCACCGCCGTGGACATGGCAGGACGAATCCGCCGGCAGGGAGGCCCCGACTACACCGGGGCAATCAACCTGCAAGACCCGGAGATCAATGTCCGCATCGGAAGTTTTTACCTGGCCTACCTTGGGGACCTTTTGGAACATCCTCTGCTTACAATCTTGGCCTATAACGGCGGCATGAACCGGGTCCGGCGCTGGTACCGGGAAGCCGCGCCGGGTTCCCCGCTGCCGGGGGACCTTTTCCTCGAAACCGTCGAACTGGCGGAAACCAGAAACTACGGCAGAAAAGTCATCGCCGCGGCCCTGGTGTACGGATACCTCTACTACGATGTGAAGGCGGATTCCTTTTTAGCCGATATATGTAGGTAGAAAGGGAGGGGCCGTGCCGCTGTCCAATTCAAAGTACCGCATTATCACCGTAAGTACCGCCATAGTCCTGGGATTCTGCTCCCTGGCATTGACCGTTACCATCACCGGGGCAATCCTGGCCCTTCCCGGTTTTCATTCCGGCCCCGGCGCTTTTTTGGCCGCCTGCTACGGGCTCCTGGCCCTGGGGATTCCTGCGGTGCTGTTTTACGCCGCCGCCATCCTGGTGGACCGGGAGTGGCGGCCGGACCGTATTTTCATCCTGGCGGTAAGCCTTTTCCCCTTCATGACTTTGGCCACCGGGGTGGTTTTTGTCCGGGACTATGACAGCCGTGTGGACCGGTACTTTTTCCTGGCCTGGGCGGGGAAAACCGGGTTTAGTTTTACCATCGTGGTCCTTACGGTTTTAGAGGTCCTGGCCATTCTGATTGTCAAGGGCCTCCTCTTTCCCCGGTCCCAATCTTCCGGGCGGATCTTTAACCGGAACATACCCCCCATCACCTGGTTTAGAACGGCGAAAAAATCGTCCGGCGGCGCAGCGGACGCCCCTTCAACCGCAGACAGGCCGGAAAACTCTGCCGAACCGGGAAAAGCCGCCGAAACACCCCCCGGCGAAGCGGTTCCCGCCGGCCCGGATACCCCGGCGGAGGAAATTCCGGCGGCGGACCAGGAAGAATCGTTTTTACCGGCCCTCAAACCCCTGGCTTCTGCGGCGGCCATCAAGAATCTGGAATCCCGCAGGACCGGCGGACAAAACGAAACGCAAAACGGGGATCAGCCGGGGGCAGCCGGAGAACAGGAACGCCCCTCGTCTCCCGGCCCCGGCCTCGGCACGGATGAAAAATCTTCCCCCGGAACGCCGGAATTCTCTCCCGCCATAGCGCCGGAATCCCTTGCCGCCCTGTCCTCCACGGGGACCGTGGAGGTGGTGTCGGTCAAACCAAAGCCCGTGCCCAAGACCAAAATCCGGGGCTCCTGGAAGATCCCCGTGGATATCCTCAACCACTACCCCGACGGGGAATACTGGATCATCGACGAAGCCACCAGGGCCGCCGCCGTTACCCTGCGGTCCACCCTGGAGGAATTCCGTATCCAGGCGGAAGTTACGGGGATCCGCAAGGGGCCGGTGATCACCATGTTTGAGATTCTCCCCGCCCCGGGGGTCAAACTCTCTAAAATCGTCAACCTCCAGGACAACATCGCCCTCCGGCTGGCAGCCTCGTCGGTGCGGATCGTGGCCCCCATACCGGGAAAGCACGCCGTAGGCATCGAGGTACCCAACGCCCGGCGGAACATCGTCTCCTTCCGGGAAATTATCGAAGGGGAACTCCACCGGGACGGAAAAAAAGAGGGCCGCCAGCCGGAAATTCCCGTGGTCCTGGGCAAGGACATCACCGGCGAGGCCCAGACTGTGGACCTGGTCCAGATGCCCCACCTCCTCATCGCCGGGGCCACCGGTTCCGGTAAGTCGGTCTGCGTCAATTCCATAATCCTTTCGATCCTCTACCAAAAAGCCCCCGCGGAATGCCGGCTCATCCTTATCGATCCCAAGATCGTGGAACTCAAACTCTACAACGACATTCCCCACCTTTTAACCCCGGTCATTACCGAACCCAAGCGGGCCTTCCAGGCCCTGCAGTACCTCATCTTTGAAATGGAACGCCGCTATGCCTGCCTGGATTCCATGGGCGTCCGGGACATTAAAAGCTACAACCGGCGAATCCGGGAGCGGAACATCGCCGCGGAACAACTCCCCTACATCGTGGTGGTCATCGACGAGTTTGCGGACCTCATGGCCACCACCGGCAAGGAACTGGAAAGCACCGTGGCCCGCCTTGCCGCCATGAGCCGGGCCGTGGGCATCCACCTGGTCCTCGCCACCCAGCGCCCCTCAATCGACGTTATCACCGGCCTCATCAAAGCCAACATCCCCAGCCGCATCGCCTTTATGGTGGCCAGCAAAATGGACAGCCGCATCATCATCGATCAGGTAGGGGCGGAAAAACTCCTGGGCAAGGGGGATATGCTCTACGCCGGCGCCGTGGATCCCTTCCCCGTCCGCATGCAGGGCGCCTT
>JAIRXT010000094.1 GCA_031268125.1 Treponema sp.
AAGTCGGTTACTTTGTAGACAGACATCGTATTTGCTCCCGTTTTGTGCCAAAACGGTACACAAATACCCTTTTTAAGGATGTCTGTCCATAATGTGTCTACATTATGGACAGACTCTAGATAATCAGCAATTCTCAGGATAGGAAAGAGTGAAAAGGCGCCCCACAAAAGCTGGGCGGGGTCCAGTTTCGCGAAAGCGAAAAGGGGGAAAAACGAGGGGAAGGGGCCCCTGTTTTTCCCCCTGACAGGACCCCACGAGAATTTTACAGGCGCCTTTTTGTTTTGGAATGGTTAAAATGAGAATTGCTGATAAGAATTGCTGGCCCTTTACTTTACCGGACAAAATATCTATAATCGCTTTTAGTCTTATGGAAAAAGTCTACAAACATCCCTGGCTGATACTTGCGGTTCTTGCTGTTATAACATTATTTTTCGCCTTCCAGCTTCCCCGGGTGGAGATGGACAATAACAACATCCGGTTTGTTCCCGCCAGCGATCCCGCCCGGATCACATCGTCCTACATTGACGACACCTTTGGAAGTTCAATATTTATCCTGGTGGGGCTGGAGCGGCAATACGGGACCATCTTCGACAGTGCTTTTCTGAACCAAATCCGGGATTACGTGGCCCGGATTGAACAGATCAGCATGGTGGGCAAGGTTTATTCCATCGTCAACGCGGACTACATATACGGGGAGGGAGGTTCGGTTTATGCCGATCCGCTGGTTCCCGGCGATTTTAGCGGAACCAGGGAGGAAATTGCCGAACTGCGAAGGAGAATTCTCTCCTGGGATCTTTACGAAAACGCCCTTATTTCCAATGATTTTACCGCCACCCAAATACTGGTCCCGTTAAATCTTACGGAAGAAAACTATGGTTCCTCCGAATTGGCGCGGGAATACATTGAAGTAAGGAATATCGCCCAGTCCAGTTTTAAGGGCATGGCGGATGTTTATGTTACAGGAATTCCCGTCATAGCTTCCACGATTAACGAAGCGGTGGCCCAGGATATACGGCTCATGATCCCCCTGGTTATTCTGGTGGTAATTGCCGTTGTTTTTATTCCCTTCAGGCGCATGGGGGCCACCATCCTTTCGCTGGTATCCGTTTTAGTGGCCGTTATCTGGTCCGTGGGGGCCATGCCGCTGTTCAATGTCAAACTTTCGGTTATTTCCACGGTACTGCCGGTTATTCTGATCGCTATGGGCAGTTCCTACGGCCTTCATGTGGTGCTTCACTACATTGAAGACCGGGGCCTGTCGGCGATGTCCGAACAGGAACACCGGGACATGGTGATGTCCCTGATCCGCCGGACGGGAAAACCCATTTTTCTTGCCGCCCTTACGACCTTTGCGGGTTTTGTGTCTTTTTGTTTTACCCGCGTATTGCCCATTCGTGAATTCGGTTTTTTTGCCAGCTTCGGGGTTTTGGTCTCTTTCCTCATTACCATGACACTGGTCCCGGCGATCCTCCTGATCCGGGGGCCCGGGTCCCTCGAAAAAATTCACCCCGCCCGCAGTGCGCCGGTTCACGGAAAAAACGGCAGCGTCCGCGGCAGGATAGCGGACTTTTTTTGCGCGGTGGTTTCCCGTAAGACCCTGGTGTTCTGCGTGATCATCGCGGCGGCCGTTCTTTCGGTATACGGCGCGTCAAAAATAATTATTGACAATGTGCTGGTGGAATATTTCAAGAGCAGTACCGACATTTACCGGTCCGATAAATTTATCCGGGAAAAATTCGGGGGCTCAAAGATTCTCAGCGTTGTTGTGGAAGCGGAACAGCCGGAAATCCTGCTTCATCCGGACAGCCTTGCCGCCCTGGACAGCCTGGGGAATTACCTGGAACACCGGGTTCCCGAAGTGGGAAACGTGATGGGTTTTACCGATTTAATAAAGCGTATCAACCAGGTGCAAAACACCGGCGAAAGCCCGGATGGTATTGCCCCGGTTTTTGGCAATACGGACCTGTTTTTCTGGGACCTGGATTCCGAAGACTGGGGCGGAGAGGCCGAAGAATGGCCGGAACTCCCCGGACCGGCGCCGGAATACGGTGTTCAGGATTTTGCCGGGGACAAGGTGTATAGCATTGGTGAAATTGCGGAACTTCTGGACCGGGCTTCCCAGGCCGGTTCCGATCGGAATATCAGCGCCGGTGAGCTGGTGCGGGAATTTGAAAAACTGATTAACTACGAAGGTTATTCCTATTATGAAATACCCCAGGACCCGGCCCGCTACGGAAAGGCCGGTAAAGAAGAACTTACCGGCCTTATCTTCAGCTATCTTTTGCTTCTTTCCGGCGATATTTCCAATTATGCCAATGACCCGCTGGAGCCGACCAGTATCAAAGTTACGGTCCAGTTAAAAACCATGGGGCAGGAAGATACGAACAGGGGAGTTGATGCGATACACCGTTTTGTGGAAACTAATTTCCCAAAAAATGTAAAGGTCATCGTGGGGGGCAGCGCCATAGTGGAGGGTACTACCAATGTTCTTGTTGTTCAGTCCCAGTTAATATCGGTGATTATTTCTATTTTTGCCATGTTTGTGATCATGGCGGTTTCGTACCGGTCCCTTGCAGCGGGGGGTATCGCCATCATCCCCCTTTCCCTGCTTATCCTGGCAAATTTTGCCGCTATGGGTTTTTTGAAAATCAAACTGAACCTTGCAACCGCCATGATCTCCAGTATTTCTATCGG
Organism: Treponema sp.; assembly: GCA_031268125.1. Classification (GTDB taxonomy): domain Bacteria; phylum Spirochaetota; class Spirochaetia; order Treponematales; family Breznakiellaceae; genus JAISFT01. The sequence continues at coordinate 2,695 of JAIRXT010000094.1, forward strand.
GGTGGGTATTGATTACACCATCCACTTTATTGAGGCTTACAAACGGGAATATAACCGGTCCGGCGGGGCGGGGAATTTTTTGAAACAGGCGTACTATGTTTCGGGAACAGCAATTCTGGTGGATACCCTTTCGGTCAGCCTTGGTTTTGCGGTTCTTTTGTTGTCCAATTTTATTGTACTCAGGGATTTTGGGCTTTTGGTTTGTCTGGCTATGATGATAAGCGCCCTGTCGGGACTCATAATTGTTCCCGTGTTATTAGGGGTCCTAAAGCCGAAATTCATCAAAGAATAAACTGCCCTGCCGCAAAGAGCGGAAGGGCGGGAGGTAATGATGACAGGGAAAAAATTGGCCGGCGCAGCGGCGCTGTTCCTGGCAGCCCTTTCCGCGGGGGCCCAGAATGCGGAGGAAATTATCCGCGCGTCCCGGAACCGGATAGAGGCGGATACAACGTATACGCTTTCCACCATGATTCTCAAGGCGAAAAACGGTTCCGAAACCCGGCGGGTCATTGAACAATTTTCCAGCGACGGTCCTGACGGAGACCGGCTCATGATAGTTTTCCGTGAGCCCCGGTCGGTGGCGGGGACCCGGTTTTTGACCATAGAGAATCCCGGCGCCGGGGACGACCGCTGGATATTTCAACCGGCCCGGGGCAGGGAACAGCGGATCGCCGCGATGGACGGTTCAAAAAGCTTTGTGGGGACGGATTTTTCCAACGACGATATTTCCAGCGCCAGCCGTAACGCGGATCTGGATACCCACAGCCTGCTCCGGGAGGAAAGCCTGGGGGAATATTCCTGTTATGTGATTCAGTCGGCGCCCAGGGACAGTTCCTACCAGTATTCCAGGATGGTCCAATGGATCGATAAAACCACCGGGGTATGTCATAAAATCGAACTTTACGACAAAGGAAATGTCCTGGTAAAAACTATGGAAACCCTGAGCCTGGAGATGAAGGACGGCCGTCTTACGGCCATGCAGACCCGCATGACTACCCATGCCGCGGGGACCTCTACGCTGATCATGGTGGACGATATCCGTTATAACGCGAGAATCCCCGACGGAGTGTTTACCCGGGAATTTCTTGTTACCGGGAGGCCCCGGTGAAAACAGCGGCCTGTATATGTTTTTTGCTCCTGGGTTCGTTTTTGGGAGCCCAGGATTTTTGGTTTGGCGAATTGGAAGACGGCGCCGGAAATCCGGGGTTTAAGACCGGCGGGGAGCTGACGGCGGGCCTCCTGATATTTCCCGGCGAATTACACGACAAGGGCGGGGCCGTGGACTGGGGCAGCCTGGTAAGCGGAAAGCTCAATTTTGATGCTTCCGCCGCCAACGCGGAGGCGGTGCTGCATTTTAATCTTTCCCCCCGGAGCATCCGCAGTCTGGCGGAAACTTCGGGCGATCTGTTTCAGACCCCCATGATTATCGACGAACTGTACCTTAGGGCTTTCCTGGGGCCGCTGACTCTGGAGACGGGACTGCGGAAGCTGGCCTGGGGCCGGGCGGATATTCAGGGCCCCCTGGATGTAACCAACCCCCTGGACTACACGGATCTGACCAACGCGGGGGATACGATGGGCCGCAAAATAGCCCGGCCCATGATTCACGCATCCCTCCCGCTGGGTTCTTTTTCCAAGCTGGAGGGGGTCTTTATCCCCGGCTTCCAGGGCCACCGTTATTCCCTGGACCAGGAGGACCCCTGGTACCCCAGGGCCATAACCGACAACCGCCGGGACAGCATGATCGACGCGCTGGCCGGGGAATTGGCGCTGTTCGATCCAACCGGTGCAGTTGCATCGAATATAAAAAGCAATGCCGCGGACATGAAATTAACAGAGGCGGACCTTCAAACCCCGGGCCTTGAGTACGCCCAGGGGGGCCTTAGGTTTACTACCACCCTGGGTCCTGCGGATCTGGGGGCCCAGTACTATTCGGGCTGCCTGTTCCGGCCCAGTTTTACCCTCAAAAATGTGGATAATCTGATAAATGATCTGTTGGGATATTTTTCTGGTTCGCCTCTTCAGATGCCAGTGCCGGTTCCCCTCCTCAAGTACAACCGCTACCATCAGATAGGCGTGGATTGGGGCCAGGTGCTTTTTGGTTTCAGCTTCCGGGCGGAACTGGCGGCCAACATCACCGAAGACCTGGCGGGGGATGACGGGACCGTCTACAACCCCTCCCTGGCATGGTCTGCGGGTTTTGACCGGGACCTTTTCGGCTTTACCCTTTTTGTTGAGGCCGATGAATCAATACGGCTCCTCAACGGCGGCGTGGGGAGCAATGCCGCACTGGATACGGAAGCGGGTATTCCCCTTACCGCTACGGCCCTTACGGCCCAGGTCTCCCGGACCTTGCTCCAGGATAACCTTGAATTAAAATTCGGCCTTTTGTGGAATGTCGAAACCGGGGACCTCTACCTGATGCCCTCCGTCAGCTACCTCATGGGGGATTTGAAGGCCGTTCTTTCCGGCGGGATATTTACCGGGAAAGACGGGGGAGAGCTTTCCCAGTACCGGAACAGCGGGTATATTAAGACGGCGCTGACTTATTCGTTCTAAGCAGGCCGATGAAGGGCTGATATGCGCCATTGCCTGAAATTCCCTGAAAAAAATATTGACAATACAAAATTAACATTGAATATTGACCAAAAGGTCATAGAAAACGCTAAAGAATACGCAAAACATCAAAAAAGAAGCGTTTCAAGGCTGGTCGAAGAATATTTATCTTTAATATCTTCCACAACACATTTAACCGCCCGGTTCTTCGCCGTACAGGGCAAAGAACCGGATCAAATTGTGGGCCATGTTTAGTCTGCTGGCCGGGGGATGCGCCCTAAAAAGACGGCTTTCCCTGGTAGTTTTCCTTAGCAGTTTTATCCCGGCAATTTTGCTTTTACAAATTTTTCGATGGAAAAGACGCCTACAAAATCATCGGCGTTCCTGCCGGCCGGAAAAAAAGAGTTTCGGCCTTTTAACTGGTTTCCCCATTGTTAATTTTCTTGGCCTCGCACCGTGTTGCATTATTTCTTCGGACCTCCTCACCGGTTCGGAGGCTTTGCCGGGTAGGGTCCCCTCTCTTTTTTTCGTTTTTCGCTTTAGCGACATTCGCTTTAGCGATACCCCCTGTTACATCCTTCGGGCGTCTTTTGGGACCTTGAGGAAACGGGGAGATTTGGTTTAGTATCATCACGTTAAGGCGGGTCTTACCGCGCAAAGTCATCCCCCGGAGAAGCAAGATGCCCAAGATCGAAGTAAACGAGGAAGTTTTTTATTCCCTGGCGTTTTCTGCGCAAGGCGCAAAGGCCGGCCCGGACGCGGGGGATTCTCTGCATAAAACCTGTAACCGTGAACTTTGGCAGACGGACCGGGCGGCCTTTGAGGAGGCCCTGAGCTGCGCCAAGGCGGAATTGGACGAGGATTCCGACAAAAGCCTTCCCCCGGGGGAGCGGGTCTTAAAGATCGAACTGAACGACACGAACCGGCCCGATCTCTGGGCCACCGCGGGCTGTGCACGGCAGCTCCGGGTCTACTATGGGGGCCGCAGGCCGGAGTATCCCTTCTTTTCCACCGGGGG
>JAIRXT010000127.1 GCA_031268125.1 Treponema sp.
CCAGGTCCTGTTGATGCCGACCCGCAATCCGATAGGATTAACTTTTTGTCCCATTTATTTCCCCGCCTTGTTTGCTTCGTCGATTACCACGGTTATGTGGCACATCCGTTTGAGGAGCATATCCGCCCGGCCCCGGGCGCGGAACCAGATCCGCTTCATCCGGGGGCCTTCGTCCACCAGTATTTCCTTTACGTACAGCATATCTTCCTCAAGCTGCTTGTTGGCGTTCAACGCGTTGGAGGCAGCGGACTTTACGGTCTTGCGGATCAGCCGGGCGCCCTTGTTGGAAATATTTTCCAGCGTGGCCATGGCCTCGGTGTAGGGCTTGCGGCGGATCAGATCCGCCACGGGACGCACCTTGAAGGGCGAGGCCATGAGGAATTTTGACTTGGCCCGGTAACCGGACTTTTCTGCTTTTGCTTCCATATAATCCTACCCCTTGGAGGCCTTTTTATCCGATCCCGCGTGGCCCCGGAAAATCCGGGTGGGGGAAAATTCGCCCAGCTTGTGACCGACCAGATTTTCCGTGATATACACGGGAACCCAGGTTTTTCCGTTATACACCGAAATAGTGCCGCCGACCATTTCGGGGATAATCGTGGAACAGCGGGAATAGGTTTTGATCATCCTGCGATCCCCGACCTTGCTCATTTCCAGCACCTTCTTATAGAGACCCTTCTCTATAAAGGGCCCCTTTTTAATGGATCTTGACACCCGCCTTTCTCCTATTTCTTCTTGCCGCGGCTTACGATAAACCGTGACGAAGGTTTATGCTTGCTCCGTGTTTTGTACCCCTTGGTGGGCTTTCCCCAGGGAGTAACCGGATGAATACCCTTGTTCTTTCCTTCACCACCGCCATGGGGGTGATCGATGGGGTTCATAACCATGCCCCGGACCGTGGGGCGAATCCCCAGCCAGCGCTTGCGGCCGGCCTTGCCCAAATGCACGTTCATGTGATCCTCGTTGCCCACCGTGCCGATGGTGGCGTAGCATTTCTTGAACACCATCCGCATTTCCCCGGAGGGCAGCTTGAGGGTAACGTAGTCCCCTTCTTTTGCGGCGATCAGCGCGTGGGTCCCCGCGGAACGGGCCATTTGGCCGCCCTTTCCCAGGGTAAGCTCGATGTTATGCACCGTGAAGCCCAGGGGAATATTCTCCAGCGGCAGGGCGTTGCCGGTTTCGATGGGCGCCGTCGGGCCGCTGACTATGGTCGATCCTGTCACCAAGCCCTTGGGGGCGATGATGTAGCGCTTTTCGCCGTCCACATAGTTAATCAGCGCAATATTGGAACTCCGGTTGGGATCGTATTCCAGGGTGGCAACCTTGCCGGGTATGCCGATCTTGTCCCGCTTGAAGTCGATGGTCCGGTAACGCCGCTTGTGTCCGCCGCCCTTGTGCCAGACGCTGATCCGTCCACGGGAGTCGCGGCCCGCCTTTTCCGGGCGGCCCGTGGTCAGGGACTTTTCCGGCTTCCGCCTGGTCAGATCCGAATAATCCAGACTCTGCCAGGTACGCATCCCCGATGTATAGGGCCTGTACGTTTTAATTCCCATATAATTCCCCCGCGTCCTTGCCTATACGCCTTCAAAAAGGCTGATCTTCTCGCCCTTGGGAAGGCGGACAATCGCCTTTTTCCAGGCCGCCGTGTGTCCGGCGCGGTTCCGCAGCCGTTTGGGCTTGGGCGCAACCACCATCACCGTACAGGCAATGGGGTGAACATTGAACAACCTTCGCACCGCTTCTTTTATCTGTATCTTCGTGGCCGAAAAATCGACCTTGAACACGTATTTGCCCTCTTCCCGCAACCCGTTGGCTTTTTCGGAAAGCACCGGCTCGATAAGTATCTGCTCGTAAATCATTCAACGGCCTCCTCTGCTGCTTCGCCTTCGCCGTAGAATTCGCTCAATTTTTTGGTGGCGCCTTCCAGGATGATAACCCGGCGGCCATAGAAAATATCGTGGGCCCGCAGGCGGCTATAGGAAAGAAAGCTGAGCCAGGGGATATTGGCCCCGGCCCGCCGGATCATGGCATCGTCATTGTTGAGGATGATCACGGTCCGCTGGCTTTCGCCAAAGTTCTTCAATATATTTGCCAGTTCGCCGGTTTTTCCCGATTCGACGGAAAAATCCTCAACCACCGTAAGGGTATCGCTTTGGGCCTTCAAACTCAATATCGTTTTAAGCGCCTGGCGTTTGGCCTTTTTCGGCATGGAATAGGAAAAATCCCTGGGCTTCGGCCCGAACACCACGCCACCGCCTACCATAAGGGGTGATTTCTTGTCCCCCCGGCGGGCGCGGCCCGTGCCTTTCTGCTTGTAGGGCTTGGCATTGGACCCGTGGACTTCGCCCCGGTCCCTGGTGCTGGCGGTGCCCAGCCGCTTGTTGGCAAGCTCGTTGTTGATGGCGTACCAGATAAGGTCTTCGTTTACCGGAAGGCCGAAAACCGCGTCATCCAACTCTACGGTCCTGAGTTCCTTGCCATCCCTGGAATACACTGTGCGATTCATTGTTTCCCCGCCTACTTCTTCACCGCGGCCCGGATCACCACGAGTCCCTTGTTTATTCCGGGGACCGCGCCGCGAACCATGATGAGCTTGTTTTCAACATCAACTTTGATGACCCTCTGGCTCAAAACCGTAACCTGCTCCCGGCCCATGCGGCCCGGCAACTTCATGTTCTTGAAGGTGCGGCCCGGATAGGTTGACTGCCCGGTTGAGCCGGGTTCCCGGTGGAACTTGGAGCCGTGGGTGCTTCGGCCTCCCTTGAAACCCCAGCGCTTTATAACGCCCTGGGTGCCCTTGCCCTTGGATACCCCGGTGACATCCACCCAGCGGATACCCTCAAACACCTCTATGCCCAACTCGTCCCCGTCGACAACTTCCTTTTCAAAATCCCGAAATTCCTTAATGCGCTTCTTTGGCTTGATATTCTCTGGAAACTGCCCGGCGTAGGGCTTGCTCACCCTGTTCTGTTTCATGTCGTCAACCCCGAGAAGCACGGCGGCATAACCGTCCTTGTCCCTGGTTTTGCTGGCGATGACGGTGTTGGGATCAATCCTCAGCACCGTTACCGGAACCAGGTTGCCCTCGTCATCAAAAACCTGCGTCATGCCCACTTTTTTGGCCATTAGCCCCAACATAATAAACTCCAAAGCGGCGATCCGCCGCAACCCAACGGGTTCTACTGTTTTATCTCTACATCCACGCCCGCGGGCAATTCCAACTTCATCAGGGAATCCATTACCTCAGCGGAAGGGCTTATAATATCGATCAACCGCTTATGGGTGCGCATTTCAAATTGCTCCCTCGCCTTTTTATTAACGTGGGGAGAACGAAGCACCGTAACCTTGTTGATCCGGGTGGGAAGGGGGATGGGTCCGGTAACCTTGGCTCCCGCCTTCTGAACCGTCTGAACAATGGATTTCGCGCTCTGGTCGATCAATTCCACATCGAAACCGCGTAATCGAACGCGAATTCGTTCCTTAGCCATTATTCCTCCGATGACGTGGGAAGTATTTCCCGGCAAGCCGCCTGAAAATACTTCCCGTATCAATCCTGCAATCGGTGTTATTCGATGACTTCCGTAACCTGCCCGGAAGCAACGGTTTTGCCGCCCTCACGGATAGCGAAACGCAAGCCCTTCTCCATGGCGATGGGGTGGATCAGGTCGCCGCTAATCTCCGCATTGTCCCCAGGCATTACCATTTCCTTCCCCTCGGGCAGATTGACCGTGCCGGTGATGTCGGTGGTGCGGAAGTAAAACTGTGGCCGGTAACCGGACAGGAAGGGCCTGTGCCGCCCGCCCTCTTCCTTTGAAAGGCAGTAAATCTGGCCCTTGAACTTGCTATGGGGGGTGATGCTGCCGGGCTTGGCCAAAACCTGGCCGCGCTCGACTTCTTTTTTGTCCACGCCCCGGAGCAACGCGCCGACGTTATCGCCGGCCTGGGCGTCTTCCAGGAGCTTGTTGAACATTTCAATGCCCGTGACAACGGTTTTCCGGGTGGGCCGGATGCCGACGATTTCAATATCTTCGTTCAGCTTGAGGATGCCCCGCTCCACCTTGCCGGTAACCACGGTGCCGCGGCCGGGAATGGTGAACACGTCCTCGATGGGCATAAGGAAGGGCTTGGCGTCCTCCCGAACCGGATCGGGGAAGTAGGTGTCCATCGCTTCCAGAAGCTCGTCCACGCACCTGGTGGATTCAGGATCGTCCGGTTCGGTCATGGCCTTAAACGCCGATCCCTTGATGATGGGAACCTTGTCGCCGGGGAACCCGTTGGCGGTAAGGACTTCCTTAACTTCTTCTTCGACCAGCTCGATCAGCTCGGGATCGTCAACCAGGTCAACCTTGTTGAGGAACACGATCATGTTGGGAACGCCGACCTGGCGGGCCAGGATGATGTGTTCCCTGGTCTGGGGCATAACCGAATCCGGGGCGGAAACCACCAGGATGGCGCCGTCCATCTGGGCCGCGCCGGTGATCATGTTCTTGATATAGTCCGCGTGTCCCGGGCAATCGATGTGGGCATAGTGCCTTTTTTCAGACTGATATTCCAGGTGCCGGGTATTGATGGTAATACCCCGGGCCTTTTCCTCCGGAGCGTTGTCGATTTCGTCGTACTTCATAACCTTGTCGCCGTACTTTTTGCCGCAATGCATAGTGATAGCCGCGGAAAGCGTGGTCTTTCCATGGTCGACGTGGCCAATAGTTCCAACATTCATATGAATCTTGGTTCTATTGAATTTATCTTTCGCCATATTCGTGTCCTCCTTACGTTTTTGGGCACATAATTTCGTTCATCCACCACCCCAAAAGGGGTCTGTAGTATAGCTAAACGCTCAAAAGAGCGCAAGCCGTTCAAAACAGGGGAATAGTATAAGCGGTAAAGACAGAAGAAACGATTAGACGGGTACATTACCGTCCCGTTCCACCTATCTCATCTTATATAATCCCTTCCTCATACACAGCGCTACGATGATCGGTTTGGAAAAGGAAAAATCCTGGGAGATTTTTCCTCCGAGACCCCGCGCCGTTCACCAAACCTTGCCTTCAACGGGCAACAGACTATTTCATGCCATGCTATCCTCTGTCACCTCCCCGAAAGCCGCCCGGCGCGGTAATCGTGATCCGGCACACAGCGCCGAATCTTTATTTCAAAGAGCCATTCCGGGGCGGACCCCGAACCTTTCCCAAAACCGCGGCATAATTTCCGCTCCCGCTTTTAGCGGGCTACCACCTGTAATGGGCAAAAGCCTTGTTGGCTTCGGCCATCTTATGGGTATCTTCCTTCTTCTTGAACGCTGTTCCGGTGTTATTATACGCATCCAGCAGTTCCGCGGCAAGCCTTTCATCCATGCCCCGGCCGGACCGTTTTCTGGCGGCGCTGATAAGCCAGCGCATCCCCAGGGCTTCCCGCCGGGACTCCCGAATCTCCACCGGAACCTGGTAGGTGGCTCCGCCGACCCGCCGGGATTTGACTTCGATATTGGGCTTGACGTTTTCCAGGGCTTTAAGAAACACCTCCAGGGGCTCCTTGTCCGCCTTGGCTTGCAGGGTTGCCAGCGCCCCGTGGACTATCCGCAGGGAAACCGAACGCTTCCCCTCCCACATCATGCGGTTCACAAACTTGGAAACCACCACGCTATTATACTTGGGATCCGGCAAAATGCCTCGATCCACGGTCTTTTTCTTGCGTCCCACGGATGCCCCCTACGCCTTCGGCCGCTTGGCGCCGTACTTTGAACGGCTGCGCTTGCGGTCTTCCACGCCAAGGGTATCCTTGGCTCCCCGAACTATGTGATAACGAACCCCTGGCAGATCCTTGACCCTGCCGCCCCTGACCAGAACCACCGAGTGTTCCTGGAGATTATGGCCGATGCCGGGGATATAAGCGGTTACTTCCGTCCCGTGGGAAAGGCGCACACGGGCAACCTTCCGCAACGCCGAATTCGGCTTCTTGGGGGTAACGGTCATAACACGGGTGCAAACCCCGCGTTTCTGGGGGCAAGA
>JAIRXT010000181.1 GCA_031268125.1 Treponema sp.
TTACAGGACAGCCCCATGGCGATCATCACCCGCTGGCACATACCCCCGGAAAACTGGTGGGGATAGGCGTCGATCCGTTCCTCCGCCGCGGGGATCCCCGCCAGGGTGAGCATTTCCACCGCCCGTTTCCGGGCCTCTTTTTTGGAGAGCTTCCGGTGCAGCCGGATGGTTTCTATCATTTGGGTGGAGATCCGCAAAAACGGGTTGAGGCTGGTCATGGGGTCCTGGAAAATCATGGAAATTTTGGCCCCCCGGATGGTGCGGATCCGTTTTTCGTTCATTTTTAGCAGGTCCTCATCGTGAAAAAGGACCTCCCCGCCCACAATTTTTCCCGGAGGGCTTTGGACCAGGTTCATCACCGAAAGGTTGGTAACCGATTTGCCCGAACCGGATTCCCCCACGATTCCCATAACCTCCCCCTTCCGCAGGGAAAAGGAAACATCATCCACCGCCTTGACCACCCCTTCGTCGGTGTAAAAGTAGGTTTGCAGGTTTTTTACGTCCAGGACCTTTGCGGCCTCCGGAACCCTGGTGTCCGCTTCAAACATAGCCCCCTCCTCAGATCCTGTTTTTGCTTTGGGGATCAAAGGAGTCCCGCAGGCCGTCGCCCAGAAAATTCATGGCGAAAAGGAATACGGTCATCGCCGCCGCGGGGGCAATGAGCAGCCAGGGGTACAGTTCCATCCCCTTAACCCCTTCGGAAACCAGGGACCCCCAGGACGCCAGAGGCGCCGAAACCCCAAGCCCCAAAAAGGACAAAAAACTCTCGTTCATAATAAACGAAGGCAGGGACAGGGTAGCGTAAATAATGATGATCCCCAGGGTATTGGGGAGCAGGTGCTGGCGGATAATCCGGGGGGTCCCCGCCCCGATGGACTGGGCCGCCTGGATAAACTCCGCGTTTTTAAGGCTGATAATCTGGCCCCGGACCACCCGGGCTATGGTAAGCCAGGACACCAGGGCAATAGCCACAAACAGGATAAACACGTTCCGCCCGATAATAGCCATCATAATAATCACCACCAGCATATACGGCAGGCCGTACATAACGTCCACGAAACGCATGATCAGGTTATCCAGGCGGCCCCCGGCGTAACCGGCCACGGCGCCGAAAAAGATACCGATGATCAGGGCCGTAACGGTCCCCAATACGCCGATGCCGATGGAAATTCGGCCCCCGTAAATGACCCGGGAAAACACGTCCCGGCCCAGAATATCCGTCCCCCAGATATACACCCGCTGGTGTATGGGGTTGGTTTTTATCTCGGCCCGCATGGTTTCCAGTTCCGCCTGTTCCGCCGCGTTGTATTCACTGCGGCCGTCCCGGGCCATAACCCGGGCAAGGTAGGCTTCCCGGGTGCGGATCATCACCACGCCGGCCTTCTCCAGGGAAGGGGGCAGGTATATATGCTGAATTTCCTGCCGTTCAAAGGGGTAAATGGGCAGCAGGGGGGCAAGAAGCGAAACTACGATGTAAAACAGGACCACCACCAGGCCGAAGATTGCCATTTTATTTTTTCGCAGCCGCTTCCACGCGTCCTGGGCAAGGGAAACGGGCTTTAGGTTCTGATTAAATTCATTGAGTGCGGCGTCAACTTTTTTGCGTGAAAAGAACATAGGCCCCCTCAACTGTCAGGCTATTTATACGAGATCCGGGGATCCAGGAAACCGTAAATAATATCAACAAGAAAATTCATGGCTACTAAAATTAACGAATACACAATGATGGTCCCCATGATCAGGGTATAATCCCGGTTCAGGGCTGAACGTACAAAAAAAGTGCCCAGGCCGGGGACCACGAAGATACTTTCCACCACCACCGAACCGGTTACGATGCCCGCGCAGGCCGGGCCCAGGTAGCTTACTACCGGGAGCAGGGCCCCTTTGAGTACGTGTTTGACCATGATAACCGGCATAGAAAGGCCCTTGGCCCGGGCGGTGCGGATGTAGTCGGACCGGAGGGTTTCTACAATGCTTGCCCGGGAAAGCCGGGCGATATAGGCAAAATAGGGCATGGACAGGGTGAAGGCGGGCAGGATCAGCGTTACCATGCCGTTCCGTCCGGTGATCCAGCCGGAGGTGGGGAGCCATTTCAGTTTAACGGCGAAGATCAGCATTAAAACCGGCCCCGCCACAAAGAGGGGTACGGAGATTCCCGTTACCGCCAGGGACATGGAGCCGTAATCCAGGGCGGAATTCTGTCTAAGGGCGGAAATAATACCCACCGTTACCCCCGCCGCCAGTGCAAAGCCCAGGGCGGTAAGGCCCAGGATGATCGAATTGGGCAGACTGGCGGCGATAAGATCGTTGACGGTAAAATCCTTGTTGGTAAAGGAAGGCCCCAGATCGCCCTGGACCACGTCCCCCAAAAAGCGGAGGTACTGCCGGGGCAGGCTTTCGTCCAGATGGTATTTCCTGAGCAAGTTTTCCATAACAGCCGGGGGAACCTCTTTCTCGCTGGAAAAAGGCCCCCCCGGGGCGAGGCGCATCATAAAGAAACTGACGGTAACGATGACGAACATCGTCGGAATGATGCTCAAAAATCTCCGTAGTATGAAGCGCCCCATAATTCTGCCTTACTTCCGCCTGATGCCGACCCAGGGGTGAACATCCTGGGGATTGGTGTACCAGCCGTCCCACTTATCCAGATCGATAAGGTTCTGGGACACGTAGTAGTAGATGGGGATTACCACCTGATCCCGGGTAATGGCAATTTCTTCGGCCTGGCGCATGACGCTGTTCCGCTCCGCGCCGTCGGGGAGGCTGGCGGCCTGGCGGATAAGCCGGTCGTATTCGGGGTTGCTGTAGTGGCCGTCGTTGTTACCGCCGTCGGTGATAAGAAGGTCCAGGAAGTTCTGGGCATCGGCGTAGTCGGCAATCCAGCCGGCCCGGCCCAGTTCCATGCGGCTTGTTTTCCGCTCCTCCAGGAAGGTGGACCATTCCAGGTTCTGCAGGGTTACGTTTACCCCCAGGGTGTTTTTCCACACCTGCTGAAGGTATTCAGCGATAACTTTGTGGCTGTCCAGGGTGTTGTAGATGATGGCGAAGGTGGGGAGCCCCTGGCCGTTGGGATACCCCGCTTCGGCCAAAAGCTGCTTTGCCGCGGCCACATCGTAGCCGGTGCCGACTGCGGGCTGGTAATCGCCAATGGGGGGTACCAGGGCAAAGGCGGGAATCTGGCCGCCCTTAACCACCCGGTCTATAAGTTCCTGGCGGTCAAAGGACATGGACAGTGCCTTGCGGATCCGCACGTCTTTAAGGATGGGGTGGGTGGTATTCACATAGTAGAAGTAGGACCCCAACTGGGTATCTACCCGGTAGTCCTTGTCGAGTTTAAGTTGGTCGATCAGGGCCAGGGGGATGTTGGTACTCCAGTCCATTTCACCATTTTTGAAAGCCTGGTAGGCGGTATTGGTATCCTCTACGGGGAGGAAGGTGATCTTGGTGAGGAACACGTTGGCCTTGTTCCAGTAATGGTCGTTGGGGATCACGGTTAGGTGGTCATTGGGGATCCATTCTCCCAGCACAAAGGGGCCGTTGCTGACAAAGTTTTCTTTTTTGATCCAGTCCGCCCCGTAGCGCTGGACAACGTGCATGGGAATGGGCGAAAAGGACTGATGGGCGAACATATCAATAGCGTAGGGAACGTTCCCTACCAGGGTTACTTCAAAGGTGCTGGGGTTCACGGCCCGGATACCCACGTCCGAGGGTTGGCCGCCCTGGGTGTTGTAGAGGTCTGCCCCCTTGATAACCATACCCGGCATGTAGGCGTATTTGGAACCGGTGGTGGGGTTTAGGTGGTAGAGCCAGGAATCCACGATAGTCTGGGCGGTTATGGGTGTACCATCGCTCCAGGTAAGGCCGCTGCGGATCTTAAAGGTGATCACCGTGCCGTCTGCGCTGGTACTCCAGCTTTCCGCCACGCCGGGAACCGCTTTGTTTGTCCTGGGATCGTAACCCACCAGACCCTCAAAGAGGGCGGCGTTAACCCGGTGTTCCGGTACGCCTTCGATCTGGGTGGGGTCGATGGACTGAATCTCCGTCCCGTTGCCGATGACAAATTCCATCGGGGTTTTCCCGCCGGATGCGGGCGCCGCGGCTTCCCGTCTGGCGCCGGCAAAAAGCGCAGATGCCGCACACAGCAGGACCAGCGCTGCCGAAATTCTTTTTTTCATGAAACACCTCCAAATTAAGTAAGAATAGTAGGTTATTATAATCATAAAAAACGTAATGAACAAGGGTAAATTTGATAAAAATGTCAAAAAAACGGAAAAAATTGTATAAACGGAGGTTGCCCCAACACTTCATTTTTTTGGGGGAACTGCCTTGATTTTAATGGAAAAAGCGGGCTTTTGACCGCTTTTTTGGAAGCCTTCCCCGCAATCCGGCTGGTTTTGGGAAAGACCCAACATTCATAAAGCCGAATATTTATGCAGACCGGGGCATGAAACCCTGCGGCCGGCGGGAGGGGCGGCGGGCCCTGCAAAAAAAAGGAAAAAATACAGTTGACCCTGCGGATAAAGTGGCTTAGAATTCCCGAAATGGTAAACACGTTTAAGCGGGGGCTTAAACTTCCCACCCGGAAGCACGCAACCGAAGGAAAGGCGGTGGAACTGGTCCCCAGCCCCGGCCAGGTAGTAATTCCGGTGAATCAGCACTTTGGGGCCCCCAATGCCTGCCTGGTTAAGGCGGGGGACAGGGTGCGGCGGGGGCAGAAGATCGCCGAAGGGGCGGGGCTGATGACGGTGCCGGTCCACGCTTCTATTTCCGGGGTGGTCAAGAAGATTGAGATGCGGACCCAGGCGAACAATGCCGAGGGGCTCTGCGTGGTTATCGATGCGGGGGATGCGGGGGATGCGGGGGAGTTTATGCCCGCGCTGGACCCCTTTTCCTGCTCAAAGGAGGAGGCCCTGGGCCGGATCCGGGAGGCGGGGATTCTGGGAATGGGGGGCGCGGGTTTTCCGTCCCACGTTAAGCTTTCTCCGCCCCCCGGCAAGGTTATCGATGTTATTATTGCGGACGGAGCGGAATGCGAGCCCTACCTGACTACCGACGAGGCGGTGATGACCGAAAAGCCCCACCTTTTGATCCGGGGGCTTACGATTGTGATGAAAATTACGGGGGTTAAGCGGGCGGTTATCGGCATGGAGGATAACAAGAAGAACCTTATCCCCCTGATGGAGCGGGAGATACGGCTGAACGGGGAAGCCCGGAACGGGAACCTGGACATAACGGTGGGGCTGTGCCGTACCCGTTATCCCCAGGGGGGGGAGAAGATGCTGATTACCGCCCTTACGGGCCGGGAAGTGCCTTCCGGCGGGCTGCCTATGGACGCCGGCTGTATTGTCCAAAATGTGGGGACCCTGATTGCCATTGCCGAGGCTTTTGATTTGGGAAAGCCGCTGATTGACCGGGACCTGACGGTCTCCGGCGGGGCCTGTAGGACACCCAAGAATATCCGGGCCCCCATCGGCGCATTGCTTTCCCGGATGCCGGTGGAGTTTATGGACGTTGATCTGGAGCATACGGCGAAAATTCTTTTTGGGGGGCCGATGATGGGGAACGCCGTACCCCACCTGGACATACCTATCCAGAAAAATACCAGCGGAATCATCCTGATGACCGCCGCCGAAACCCTGGCGGACCCGGAGGGGCCTTGTATCCGCTGCGCCCGCTGTATCCGTAGCTGTTCCTGCCGGCTTTCCCCGGTAATTATGAACGACAGCCTGAATGCGGGAGACCTGGACTATGCGGTTACGGCGGGGCTGCTAGACTGTATTGAATGCGGCAGTTGTACCTACGTGTGCCCCGCCCGGATTAAGCTGGTTCAGCGTTTCCGGGTAGGGAAGCAGCGGCTGCGGGCCCGGCAAGCCCTGGAAAAGGCCGCTGCGGCTCAGCAGGTGTCCGGGGCGGGGTCTCAAACAGCGGTTCAACCGGCGCCTGGGGCGGCGTCCGGGAGGGGGGCCTGATGCTTCTTTCATCCAGTCCCCATATCGCTTCCCCGGTCCGGCCGGGCCGGCTTATGGCGAATATGCTTATCGCCCTGGCCCCGGTTACGGTCTTCGGCATTGTGCTTTTTGGGCTTCCGGCCCTTTTGACGATTCTGGTATCGGCAGCGGCCGCCGTCCTGGGGGAGGCCCTGTTCCGGCTTGCCTCCCGGCAGGAACTGCGGGTCCGGGACCTGTCCGCCGCCGTTACCGGCCTTCTGCTGGCCCTGACCCTGCCCCCTTCCACCCCGCTGTGGATGACCGCCCTGGGGGCGAT
>JAIRXT010000182.1 GCA_031268125.1 Treponema sp.
CAGAGGCACAGGGGCGTTTCGTCCATCAGGGCGGCGGCGGCTTCGAGGCGGGACATGCGCTGCCGGAGGAAGATCTGGGCGCTGCCGGCGGCCCGGAGGGCGGCGGCGGCGGGATCGTATACGTCCCCCGGGGCGTAACCGGATGCATCGGGGGTATCGGGGGTATCGAGGATGCCGAAGCCCGGGGCATAGCGGCCGGCCCGGAGGGTCTCCGCCCCGGCTCCCTGGGCGTAGTATTTGTACCCTGTGGGCCGCCGGGCCCCGCCGGGCCCCAGAAAGGGGGCAACCTGGGCGGCAGGCAGTTCGTAGCCGGGATCCTTCCGGTTATCCCGGTAGGGAGCGCCCTGGGAGAGTTTTCGCAGATCCTCCCTGCTGTAGTATTCCCGGCCCAGGACGAATACCCCGTGGGGGGTCCTCACCGGGTAAAAGCTGCCCTTTTCCGCAGGGGGGGTCCCATAGACAAGGCCGTGGGCCTCCACAATGGTATAACCCAGGTTGTAGGCCCGCAGCGGCCTTGCCAGTTCCCCCGTCCATCCCAATTCGCTCAGGAAAAAACCCTGGGGGAATTTGCCAAAGCAGCGGTGGTAGGAAGACAAGGCTACCTCGATCTGGGCCTGAATAGCCTCCGGGTAGGAAACAAAAAAGGGCAAAAAGGCGTTGGTAGCTCCGGAGGCCAAAAGCTCCACCTTCCCCTTGTGCCGGAACACTTCCAGGGCCCTGAGGATGTTGCCTTCGTAACGCTCGGAAAAGGTAAAACGCCGTTCTATAGCCTTATCGTAGTAGTACTGGGCAAGTTTTTTTAATTCCTCATGATTCCGGTGGCGCCATATCTCCGTCCTGCCGAATTCGATCTGCTGGTCGATGTACCGGAGGTAGCGCCCCAGAAGCTCCTGGTCCCCAAGGTGGTGGCAGAGAATGGGGGAAACAGCAATACCCAGCCGGAAGGGCACCCGGTCCCGGTCCAGCCGTTCCAGCATCTCCAGCAGGGGGAGGTAGGTCTCCGAAAGGCTTTCAAAAAAACGCTGTTCTTCCAGCGAGGATTCCGTGCCGCAGGCGGGGTTTGCCGAATTGGTAAAACAGGCGGAGCAGGCGGAAAGAGTCTTGCAAAAAAACGGTTCGTGGGCTTCCAGAACCACGGAAATAACGGGGCTGCCGGTCATAGAATCAGGACTCGTTACAGGAATAACGGCGCTGGGGCCGGCGGTCCGTATCACGGAGAATATAAAAATCGTTCAATCCGGAAAGGGAAACAAGCGAAGGAAGGGACGAATCCGCCGCATCCGGGCTGTGGACAACCTTACCGGGAAGCACGGGGAGGCGGAAAACCCGGGAAACGGCAAGAATCTCGTTTCTTCCCCCAAAACTGGCGAAAAGTTCGACACGGAATCCCCTTTCCGGCAGGGCCGGGTATTCGGAAAAACCCAGATACCGGGCCGTATCGTCCGGGCCCACCTGCACCATGAAAAACTGGTCCTTGGGAAGACGGGGCCCCTCCCCCGCCGGGATTACCCGCAGATAATAACCGGAAAAATCCGGGTCGTTTTCAAAGATATCCCGGTCGTATTCCTTTACTTCCCAAAACACGAAAACCCACAGCGGGTCCCGAATCATCACGTCGATAAAGGTAATATTGTAATGCCGGGGAATGGGGGCGGTTTCAAGATAATCCGGGGATTCCGCAAGGGTTTCCTCTTCTTCGTCCTCTTCCATCCGGGCGTAATCCAGCAGTTCTTCGATAATGAAGATCCGTTCCAGATTGGGAGGAATATCAATACCGCAGTTATCGGCTATCCGGGCCAGATCCTGGGTGGTAAGGCTGTCAAGATAAGGCCGGACAAGACGAGCTTGATTCATACAAGGCATTATCATGAAAAAAATGAATACCCCGTGTCAATGGCCAGTAATTCTCATTTTAACCATTTCAAAACGAAAAGGCGCCGGTAACATCTCCTTGGGGTCCTGTCAGGGGGAAAAACAGGGGCCCCTTCCCCTCGTTTTTCCCCCTGACACCCCGCCCTGCTTTTACGGAGCGCCTTTTCATCTTTTCCCAAATGAGAATTGCTGATTATCTAAGGGAATCCAAGGTAAAAAAATGGTCAATGGCGCAGGGCAGAGGTCCAAAGGGGGCGAAGTATTCCGGCGGCGGGGCGCTTATGTCGATGCCCCCCGGAAACCCCGCCAGGGATTCGGGGATATAAAGCCGGAAGGCGTGGAGCAGCAGCCGCTTAAGGCCCGGATTTTTCCGCAGCGCCTTGTTAAGGGCAAAATCCCCGTACTTGTCGTCCCCCAGGACCGGGTGTCCGATACGGGCCAAGTGGCGGCGGATCTGATGGGTCCGCCCCGTCCCCAGTTCCAGTTCCAGCCGGGAACAGGAACCGCCGCCCGGCAGCGGCAGGCTTCCCAGCACACGGTAGCCTGTTTCCGCCTCCCTGCTGCCGCCCCGGACTTCCAGATTCAGCCGGATGATCCCCCCGGCCGGCTGCGGACACCCCGCGCAGACGGCCAGGTACAGCTTCCGCATCCCCGGCGTCCGGGCCGACGGGCCGCGGGCCGTCAAACCGCCGCGCCCGGCAAAAAGGGCGGAAAAACGGGCCGCCGCCTCCCGGTTCTTTGCCGCAAGGATCAGCCCGGAGG
This sequence comes from Treponema sp., assembly GCA_031268125.1. Classification (GTDB taxonomy): domain Bacteria; phylum Spirochaetota; class Spirochaetia; order Treponematales; family Breznakiellaceae; genus JAISFT01. Next base: position 2,635 of record JAIRXT010000182.1, read on the forward strand.
TATCCTTGTCCAGCCGGTGGACCAGGAGGGGCCGGGGGCTGAATTCGGCCTCCAGAATACGGTCCAGGGAATTTTCCACCCCCTCCCCGCCCTGAACCGCCAGGCCGGCGGGCTTGTTCAGGACCAGGCAATGGGCGTTTTCAAATAGAATCTCAATACGTTTCATCAACAGAGGGGGATTATACCGATATTGGAAACATCATGATAAGCAGAATACTGCCCTTCCTGTTTCTTCTTGCCCTCACCCTTCATGCGGAACCCTTTGTTTCGACCGGGGGCTTCAGCGTCGATCCCCCTCCGGGGTACCAGGTACAGCGTTCCACGGCGGCCGGGCAGCTTTCCTTTGTCCACCGGGCGGGGGCTTCCTTCGAACTTGACCTCAGGGGCAGCGGCGAAGATCCGGCCGAACATCTGCAAACGGTTCTTTCCCGGCTGGGCTCCCGCTCCGGGGAAGGAGAAATCGAAGCCTTCGATTACCACGGCCGCCGGGCCGCCATCGTCCGGCTCAATTTCAGCCTGGACAACGCGGGCAGGCCCGCCCGTTCACCGGCCGGGGCAAGAACCTACGAAGGCTGGGCGCTCTGCCTGGACCGCGGGGAGGACCTGCTCCTGGCCCTGGCCTACGGCCCCGGAGGAAACCCGGACCTGGAACTTCTGGGCCTTTCCTGCCTGGATTCCATTGCCCCCGGCCCGGCGGAGCAGCACTACTGGGGGCCCATTACGGAATTCGCCTGGCCCCGGGGCGAACCGCGGGAAACCCCCCTTTTTAACAGCGGCGTCAGCGCCCAAATCGCCGCCGGGGACGCCGAGGCAGCCCAGGGCCTTGTGGACCGGGAATTCCAGGTTCTGCGGCAGTTTGAACAAGGCCCCCAGTGGCAGGAAGCCTGGCGCCGCTTCTACCGGATGATCCGGCGGGATTCCTGGGAGCGCCTTGCCGACGCCCTGTTTCAACTGGAACGGAGTTGGAATGTCGAAGCCCTGCAAAGCAGGGCCGTCCTGCACGGCAGGGCAGCCCCGCAGAGGGCGGGACCGGAGGATCCGGGAGCCGCCGGCCTCGACGGCTATGCCCTTGCCGCCAGGGCCCTGTCCTACGTTCAGGGTTTCCGCTACGAGCGGGACCTTATGGGCAGCGATTTTGTAAACCTGGTAAGCGCCGTAACCGAAGGCCGGGGGGACTGCGATTCCCGGGCCCTGCTCTGGGCCCTGTTCCTTGCCCAGGCCAATATACCCGCGGGGATCATGGTTTCCCGGGACTACGGCCACGCTATGGGAATTGCCGATATCGAAGGGCCGGGGGCCCGCTTCCCCCTCACCGGCCGGCAGTACCTGGTGGCGGAAACCTCCGCACCGGTAGACCTGGGGCTTATCAGCCAAAACCAAAGTGAAATTGCAAAATGGCTGGGAGTGATGTTTGAATAGGTCCGGCAGTGTTTTTTGGGGCG
>JAIRXT010000216.1 GCA_031268125.1 Treponema sp.
TCCGCGGCTATTCTGGAAGAGGCGGGCCGCTGGATGGCGGACAACGGCGAGAGTATCTACGGCTGCGGCGCGGCGGCCCTCCCCAAGCCCGAATGGGGCCGCTTTACCCGGAAGGGGAAGAAGCTCTACGCCCATGTTCTGGAGGCCCAGGCCGGGGGGATCTGCCTGCCGGGCCTGGCGGGAAAGGTAGAATCCCTGCGGCTCCTGGCAGACGGCAGCGAGATCCGGCCGGCGGATTACTGGAACCTTGCCGAATACCCGGAACACGCTTTTTTCCACCTGAACTCCCAAAGCTTCGACAGCTATCCCCTGCCCGATCCCCGGGACACGGTGGTGGAGGTCCGGCTTAGTTGACGGAGTCCGGCTGAGATACTATCATTACACATCAACGCAAAAGGAATGGGCCGGGATGTTGTGCAGGAATTAAACAGAGAGGAAAACCAACACGGCGCAGCCTCTTTGTTTATTCCCGCCACCCCCGGTTAAAATTCAGGACAAGATCCGTTTGACCGGGGAGCGCCGTACTTGTACGGGAGCCCCCATGCGTTTTAATTCCGTTTATTTTTCATATCCCTTTGCGGCGGACCCGGTGTTGCGGGATCTAACCGCCGAATTCCACGAAGGCTGGACCGGTATTACCGGCGACAACGGTGCGGGGAAGTCCACCCTCCTTATGCTTGCCGCGGGGCTGCTGGAACCCCAGGCGGGGAAGATCGAAGGGGCCGGCGGCCTGTACTGTCCCCAGCGTACCGATGAACTGCCAGACCAGTGGGAGGATCTGTTCTACGACTCCGGCCAGGAAGGGGGCCGCATTATGTCCCGGCTGGGGATCGCCCCGGACTGGCCCTACCGCTGGGAAAGCCTGAGCCACGGGGAGCGGAAACGGCTGCAACTGGGCCTTACCCTGTGGCGGCGGCCGGAAATGCTCCTGGTAGACGAACCCACCAACCATCTGGACCGGGAAGCCCGGGCCCTTGTCGGCGATGCGCTGGGATCGTATTCCGGCATAGGACTGCTGGTGAGCCACGACCGCTCCCTGTTGGACCGGCTTTGTACCCGGTGCCTCTTTATCCGCCGGGGCGGGGCGGTACTGCGGCCCGGCGGCGTTTCCCAGGGGCTTGCGGAGGAGGAGCGGGAAGCCTTGGAAAGGACCCGCCTGCGGAAGGAGCTGGGCCGGGAGCGGGACCGGCTTGCCGCGGAGGCGGATGCCCGGCGGCGGGTGGTAGAGGGATCGAAGAACCGGCTTTCCAAAAAGGGCCTTGATCCCAAGGACAAGGCCGGCAGGGGCAAAATCAATCTGGCCCGGCTTTCCGGCAAGGACAGGGCGGGGGCGGATCAGTACAAGCGTATGGAAAACCGCCTTGCCCAGGCGGACCGGGCCCTGTCCGGCCTTGATGCCCCGGCCCTGCGGAAGCAGGGCATTACGCTGGCGGCGGACCCTGCCCGGACGGACCGGATTCTTGCCCTCCCCGGGGGGACCATTCCCCTGGACGGGGAGGAAGACGGGGCGGGGAGGACCCTCTCGTTTCCCGATCTCCTTATCCGCCCCCGGGACCGGATCGCCCTTACCGGACCCAACGGGGCGGGCAAATCAACCCTGATACGGTACCTTGTGGAGCGGATACGCCTGCCCCTGCTGTACATCCCCCAGGAGATAAGCGCCGCCGGGGGCAGGGAGGCGCTGGAGGAAATCCGGCGGGAAAACGAAAAGGACCGGGGGGAAATTCTGGCCCGGTATTCCCGGCTTGGATCAGACCCGTATCTGCTCCTCCAGTCTCAACTCCCCAGCCCCGGTGAAATCAGGAAGCTCCTTATCGCCCGGGGGGTGTTTAGTAATCCTGCGATCATCATCATGGACGAGCCGGTTAACCACCTGGACCTTGGCTCCATCCGCCTGCTGGAAGAAACCCTGGCGGAAGTTTCCTGCGCCCTGCTCCTGGTGAGCCATGACGAGGTTTTCCTTACCGCCCTGACAGACCGGGAGTGGAGCATTGACCGGCGGGGCCTTTTAACCATTCGTTAAGATGGTAACACCCGGCCGGAGTTGTTTCGATACTATTTTCCGTAGCTCTGGTACAAGAAACGGCGGATTTTCTGCTGGGCGTTCTTTTCAAAGGGCTCCCGGCGCACGGTAAAGTCGCTAATCTTTTTGTAACCTGCCAGATGCCGGTTGACTTCCTCTATTTCCTTTTTGACCAGGCCCTTGATGAAGGCATCGTCCAGTTCCCGGCCGGGGTAATCTTCCGCCAGGGCTTCGGAATTGGGGACCGCAACGGCGAAGATGTACTCCCCGCCGAACTGCTCCTCCCGTTTGCCCAGAACCAGAATTTCGCCGATGATTCTGGAGCCGTTGAAATGGGTTTCAATTTCTTCGGGGTAGATGTTTTTCCCGCCGGAGCTGACGATAAGGTTCTTCTTGCGGCCGTTGATGTAAATGAAACCGTCTTCGTCGCGGTAACCCAGGTCCCCGGTCCGCAGCCATCCGTCTTTGGTGATAACCTCCGCGGTGGCCTCCGGATTGTTATAGTAGCCCAGCATGACGGAAGGGGATTTGATGACAATCTCGCCGTGGCCTTCCTCGTCGGGATCGTCTATCCGTACTTCCGTGTACTTGACGGGGAGCCCTACGGAGGCGTTGCGGCGATGCCAGGGTGTGTTGACGCTGATAAGGGGGCTGTTTTCACTCATTCCGTAGCCGTGGACCATGTTAAACCCAAAGGAGTCGAAAAAATCCGCCGTTTTGGGGTTAAGGGGGCCGCCGCCGGCTACCATAATCCTGATGGACGAAAGCCCGGCCTTCTTGCGGATAAGCCAAAGGGCGATTCTGCCGAAGCGGATCTTCCCCTGGTTGGCCCTGTCCAGGGAAATTTTTCGCAGTTTGTTAAAGATTCCCTGCAAAAGGGGGCTGAGTTTGCGGAAGCCCTGGTCCAGGGCCGTCATGACTTTGTCGTAGAGCAGGGGTACGGCGATAAGGAAAGTCCCTTTGCCGTCCCGTATGTCGTCTATCACTACCTTGCCTACGACTTTCTCAACAATAATGGTGGCCGCCCCTATGCTGAGGGGAGCCATGAAAGAACAGGTAGTAGGATAGGTGTGATGCAGGGGCAGCACGTTGATGAACGTATCCTGGGCCGTTGCCCGCAGTTGGTTGATCGCCGCACTGGTATTGGCGATGATCCCCCGGTGGGACAGGGTAACGCCCTTGGCAAAACCGGTGGTCCCCGATGTAAACACGATGGACACGGGGCTCTGCCCGTCAATGCCGGCGGGAAGAACCTGGCCGCCGGCGTCCGCTCCAAAGCGGGCCCATTCTTCGCTGGAACCGTTGGTAGCGGAGTCCACCCCGCCGGGGAAGGTTCCGCCGGAACCGCCGCCATCCTCCCTGCTGATACAAACCGCGGCATCAAGGCCGGCGCCGTCCTTTTCCAGGGATTCGGCAAAACTTTTTTTTCTGCCGGAATAAAAAAAGGCCCGGGCGCCGGTGATCTTGATGATGTTGCGGCATTCTTCTTCGGAAACCAGAAAATCCACCGGGACGATAACCATACCGGCCGCAGCGGCGCCTGCCCAAACGGCCATCCATTCGGGACGGTTTTCCGCCCACAGAACTACCCGGTCCCCCTTGGTAAGCCCCGCCGCCTGGAGGCCCCGGCCGACCCGGCGGCATTCAGCGGCAAAGAAACGGTAGGTCCAGCGGGTAAACTCTTTTTGTTTGCCGCTGCGGTAGATGATGGCGGTACGGCTGGCCCAGTTATTTTCTATACCTTCCAGCCACGCCCCGAAATGAGGCCAGGGGAAATCCGGCCAATCAGAAATGTAGTCTGTTTGATTCAGCATAATACAAGTAGAATAAACAAATTTTCGATTTTTGTCGAGGAAAATCCGTAAAAAACCAGGGCAACGTCATTTAAAAACATCGCCAAGCAAAGACGTGATACAATGGAGTACCCAAGGGAGGGGACCCATGGAGATCACGAAGGAAGAAGGGGACCGGCTGAAGGAAAGTCTGAG
>JAIRXT010000006.1 GCA_031268125.1 Treponema sp.
CTACTCCGCGGAACTGGCCAAACTCCCCCAGGTCCCCCGGACCCTGTGGGAACCCCTGGTCAAGATGGTCTCCGTCTACGCTCCCCATCTGGGGGAAGAACTGTGGGAAAAACTGGGCTACGGGGAATCGGTTTCCAAAAGCCCCTGGCCCGGCTACGACGAGGAGATGACCGCGGAAAGCGAAGCAACCATCGTGGTTCAGATAAACGGCAAGGTCCGGGACAAGTTCAACGCTCCCGCCGGAACTCCCCGGGAAGAACTGGAAAAACAGGCCCTGGCCCTGCCGGGGGTCGCAAAATGGCTCAAAGGACAACCGGTAGCAAAAATAATTTCCGTACCGGATAAACTGGTAAACATCGTGGCGCGGTAAAACCATTGGCAGTCTGCCCCCCTTGTATGTAAAATTGGATCTATAGGGAGCCAATCCCAAAACTCGGTTAGTTTTGGAATTGGCTCCCGAAAAAGCGGTCTAAAACCCGCTTTTTCTATTAAAATCAGGGTAGCTGGACAGGCAAAGCCTGTCTCCCAAAAACTGAAGTTTTGGGAAAGCCTCTAGGGTCATTCTTAAAATCAGGCTGGTTTTGGGATTGGTTTCCTGCCAAGGGGGAATAATGAAAAAAATACCGGTGTTTATAGGACTGCTATGCGCCGTCCTGGGGGTCCTTTCCGCCCAAAATTTTATTCCCGCCCAGTACGAAGAAATCAGCCTTTCCGCCTTCAGGGACTGGCGGATGGCGAATTCCGGGGAAGAGAAGAAATTCAAAATCCCGGCGCTGTTTAATTCCACCGATGGAACCATGTTCCGGTTCACCGGTTCCGGCCAGGAAGATCGCCTGGAATTTGAAACCGAATTCCCCTGGCCCCGGATGCAAAGCGGACAGGCGGTAACACTCTACGTTACCGCCGCAGGGCCCTGGGTTTGGGACCGGCAGTTGGACGCCGTAGACTACGGCAACAACCGGCTGGTACAGGCGGACGGTTCATCTACCGGCACTCCGGCAGCCAGTCCCCTGCCGGCAGTTTCTTCCGGGGAAACCGCCCCGGTTCCGGCGGAAGGCGGCTTTGATTACGGCCAGGCTCCCCGGATCGAACCCCGGCAGGTGGTGGTACAGGTTTTGGGAAATCCGCCCCGGGAGGACCGCTACTACCGGCTCCAGGTGGGATCTTTCGTGGTCCGGGGCAACGCGACACGGGCCGCCAACAGCCTCAAAGAGGCCGGTTTGGACCCGGCCTTCGAACAATACCGGGACAATGTACGGGTGGTAGTTTCCCGTATCGCCGGAAAAGATGTGATAGAAACCGCCCGGAAGATCGGCGGCGCCGGCTTTACCAAAATCTGGTGCCGGGAGGAACCCTAATCCAGCGCCAGGGATGAAAACTGGGGAAGGTACTCTTTGTTCTGCAGGAGCATCTTCTCCGTCATCTGTTTGATCTCCCGGATACCCAGCACCGCGGAACTCAGGGGATCAAAGGCAACGGCCTGGTAGACCTTCCGGGGGTCCCCCCGGAGGGAGCCTTCAACGGCCAGTTCCTCGCAAATGGACGAGGTATGCACCAGGGCGGCTATCTGGTCAGGGAGCTTCCCGACTTTAATCGCCTCAAGGCCGTGGATGGAAGCCAGAACCGGCACTTCCACGCAGGCGCCCTGGGGCAGGTTGTCGATAAGGCCGTTGTTGAGCACGTTGCCGTTAAATTTGTAGGGGGTCCTGTCGCCGAATACGGCATTAAAGATAAAGGCGGCGTATTCGTGCCCCCGCTTCAGATCGATGTTCGGATCCTTCAGCCATTTTTCAATATCGCCCCGCCAGGTTTCCTTCCGGTTCTGGTACTCTTTCAGAATATACGCGTAGAGTCCGGGGTTCCAGCCCGTCCCGTGGGTACAGAATTTTTCGATCAGGTCCGGCCTTTTCCTGAACCACGCGTTGTACTCGGAGTTGTGCCCCGAAGATTCCGTAGGATAATAATCCAAAAGCAGGAACATCTCATTCCGGACTATCTCCTCGTTGTATATCGCGGGGTCTTCCATCGCCTTACGGATAAGGGGATAGGCGTCCTTGTTCTTCCAGCGGTAATCAGTGTAAAAGGCCTGATGGTTGATCCCGGCGCAAGTAAAACTAATCTCATCGTAGGGGGCGCCTATCCACCGGGCCAGCATTTCGGCGGTCCCCTGGACGCTATGGCAGAGGCCGGAAATTTTCAGCTTTGGGAACCGGCTTTGCATGGCCCGGCAAAGCATGGCCATAGGGTTGGTGTAGTTAAGGAACACGGCGTTGGGGCAGTACTTCTCAATATCCCTGCAAATATCGAGCATCACCGGAATGGTCCTCAGCGCCCGGAAAATACCGGCAGGCCCCCGCGTATCGCCGACATTGATATCCACCCCGAATTCCTTGGGAATCTCGACATCGTAGCGCCAGATATCCACATCGCCGTTCAGAATGGTACAGAGTACCCCGTCCGCGCCGTCCAGGGCTTCCTGCCGGTTTTTGGTGGAAATAACCCTGGCGCCATAGTTCCCGGCCTTGACGATCTTCTCAACCGCCTTGGTAATATAACCCAGCCGGTCGTCGTCCACGTCCATCAGGGCAATGACGGCGTCCTTAAATGCGTCAAAAGTCAGAATATCCCGTACCAGGGTCCTGGTAAAGCCGAAACTTCCGGCGCCGATAAATGCAAATTTAGCCATATATTACTCCTCTACGGGCCAGTATACTCCGGGTATTTTTGTTTGTACCAGATCGAAGCGAATCGCTGCCGCAATTTTGCTTTTACAAAATTTTTCGATGGGAAAGACGCCTATAAAATCATTGGGGGTTCTGCCACTGGCACCCCCTGTTACATCTTTCAGGCGTCTTTTCTCCCGTTCCTATACTGAGAATTGCCGGGATCGCCCTGTTTGCTAAAGCCCCAGCCGTGTCCGGCCGTTCAGATCAAAGGGAATGTGAGAATCAGCAAAAGCCGCCGGCCCCGCAGAAAAAACCGCAGCGCCTTTGAGATCGTAGGCTACATCCATCCCCCGGGTAATAATGCCGGTTAAGTCCTTAACCTCGGCGGAGGATTCGATAGAAACGGTAACGGGAACAGGGGTCTTCCGGCCCGGGGCAATCTTCGTCCATTTCTCAAGCCGGCCCTGGGCCCAGACGCTGTCGTTCACCAGGAAAGCGTACCGTAAATCCCCCATCTCAAAATCGAAAATATTGGGGTTGTCCACATCCCAGCCGAACTCAAAATCGATCTTCGAAAGGGAAATCTTCTTTACGCTGATTCCCTTAAAGCTCATGACCGGTTCCTTGAGCAGGGGAATCACGCCGGGAATATCCAGAAACAAACGTTCCCGGTCAAAGCCGGGCAGGGAAACGGAGGAATCAAGGGAAAGCAGGCAGGCCGCCTCCCCAAGGGTCTTTAAGGCGGAAAAACTGCGGTACAGGTCCGAATACGCCACCTTTAGCCCGATACGCACCGCCGTTAGTCCTCCCGCGGCCAGGGTATCGGGATGTTCCACCGTACCGCTTATAAAACTGTTGTTCCGCACGCCGAAATCGTAGTTCATGCCGGGGAAGGGAATGGGAAAGGGGTTGGGATTATCCACATCCAGGGAACAGAGAATGTCCATTCCCTCAAAACCCAGAGCCGTAATCTCGAATGCGGGATTCCGAAGGGCGATCATCTGCACCAGGGGAAGCTTCCCCTGGCGTTCAAAATTCCGGACCAGTTCCCCCTGCACCGGAAGCAGGAACCGTGTTTCCACCACCAACTGGTAGTCCAGTTCCCTGCCCCCGGAGGTTCCGGCGGCATCGACAAGGGCCGTATAGGCCAGGTTCAGGGGAATATCCAGGGTTCGGGCGCTGCCGGGACTAATCGCCTCGCCCTCCGGCGCCACGCCCGACAGGAAAGAAGCGCCGTTTATAAAAAGCGTCCAGTAAATTTCGGGAAAAGAAAGGCTGAAAATATTCGGATTTTCCACCTCCAGGGAATAGTGCAGTTGTATCCCCTCAAGGTTTATGCCGGTAATATCCGCGGAGCCAAGGGAAACCACCGGCTGCCTAAAGGCCGCCCGAAAGGACCTGCAGGAACAGACCCCCAGGCAAAGCAGAAAAAGCAGCGGGACAATAACAAAACATACTTGTTTTTTCATCTTTCCGGCCTTTGTGTGTCGGCTGGCGCGGCGCTTCCGGGCCGGCTTCATAAACCGGCCGGAGGCAGCCGGCTAACCCTTTTTTCTGATGGTATCAAAACCGCAATAGGGAACCAATGCCCCAGGAATTTTTACACTGCCGTCTTCCTGCTGAAAATTTTCAAGCACGGCGATAATCCCCCGGGAAACGGCAATGGCAGTACCGTTGAGCATGTGGACAAATTTATTTTTACCGTCGTTGTCCCGGTAACGGATATTCAGCCGCCGGGCCTGGTAATCGGTACAGTTGGAGGTACTGGTTACCTCCCCCCATTCGCCCCCGTCTGGGGAAGGGGGATTCGCCCGCCCCGGCATCCAGGCTTCCAGGTCCCACTTGCGGTAGGCGGGAGCCCCCAGGTCCCCGGTACAGGTATCCACCACCCGGAACGGAATCTCCAGCCCCGCGAAAATTTCTTCTTCAATCGAACAGAGCTTTTCGTGGAAAGGGCCGGAATCCTCCGGCAGACAATAGACGAACATTTCCAGCTTGGTAAACTGGTGCACCCGGTAAAGCCCCTTGGAAAACTGCCCCGCGGCCCCCGCCTCCCGGCGGAAACAGTGGGAAAGGCCGGCCATACACAGCGGCAGCTTCTCCCTGGGCAGGATGGTGTTGGAATAGTAGCCCCCCAGCGTGATTTCCGCGGTCCCCACCAGGCAGGCGTCCTCCTCCGCCAGACGGTAGACGTTGCTTTCCTCCCCCCGGGGATTAAAGCCAATCCCTTCCAGAATTTCCTCCCGGGCAACATCGGGGGTAATAAACGGGGTAAAGCCCCGGGCGGCAAGAATGTCCAGGGCGTAGCGCACCAAGGCCAGTTCCAGGAAAACCCCTTCGTTTTTCAGGTAGTAAAATTTTGTGCCGGAAACCTTTGTGGCGGAATCAAAATCGATAATATCCAGGTCCTGGCCCAGCTTCACATGGTCGGCGGGGACAAAATCAAAGCGCCGCGGCTGCCCCACCCGCCTGACCTCCAGGTTGTCCTTGTCTTCCTTCCCCGCCGGGGCGTCCGGGTGGGCCATGTTGGGGATCTTCCGGGCCTCCGTTTCCAGTTCCCGTTCCACCCCCGCAAGCTCCGCTTCCGCCGCGGCAATATCCTCTTTAAGCTTCTTCCCTTCTTCGATCAGCACGGCCCGGTCTCCCGTCCCCGACTTCGTGGCCGCGGCGTTGGCATTCCGCCTTTGCTGCAGCGACTGGAGACGGGTACTCATCTCCGTCCGGGAATTGAACAGGCGGACCACCGTATCCGCATCGGCCTTCATGTAGCGGTAGGCGATATTTTTTTTCACCGCCGCAAGGTTTTCAACAATAAACCGGTAATCCAGCATAATGCAGAAGTGTAGCAAAGAGGCCGCTTTTTTTCCAGACGGCGCATTGCCCAGCCAGGATACACGCATAGGAATTTTCAACCCCTTCTTTTGGGCGCATTCCCGGCCCCTGGGCCGGGAACCGGGCTATCCGCTCC
>JAIRXT010000078.1 GCA_031268125.1 Treponema sp.
GCCGCGGAAACCCAGCCCTTCCGGGGCCTTGGTTTCTGCTTTACCGGGGAATTGAGCCTTATGAAGCGCAGCCGGGCGGAGGAAAAGGTTAAAGCCCTGGGAGGCAGCGTTAAATCTTCGGTAGTTAAGGATCTGTCCTATCTGGTTACTAACGATCCGGAATCGGGCTCCGCGAAGAACCAGAAGGCCCGGACCCTGGGAATCCCCATCATCAACGAGGAACAGTTCTTGGCCCTGCTGGAGCACCGGTAATTCCCATGCAGCAATTCCGAATTCAAAAAAATAACAGTATGGGGATAAGGGCGAAAAGAGCGCCGAAACAAGTAGAGGGGGTCCAGTTTCGCGAAAGCGAAAAGTGGAAGGGGATGTTGCGGGAATTCCCGCCGGCGTTATCACCGGTCTGGATGAGGAAACCATCGCCCGGTTTTCGCAGGGTTAACTGCCGGGGAAGGGACCTTCCCGCCCGGCAGTTTGCTGCGCTTCACGCGTAAACAACCGTTATACCGGCAGGGCCTTCTTAAAATTTTCCACCACCTGTTCCACGTCGGGGCGGGCATCCACATTTGTCAAAAGTCCCTTTCCACGGTAAAACCCGATGAGGGGCGCGGTTTGGGCCCGGTACACTTCCAGACGCTTCTGCACGGCCTCCGGCTTGTCGTCATCCCTGGTGTAGACTTCCCCGCCGCAGTGGTCGCAGACCCCGTCCTGCTTGGGTTTGTCAAAGACAATGTGGAAATTGTGGCCGCAGCCGCGGCAGACACGGCGGCCCCCCAGCCGCTCCAGAACGGCTTCGTTGGGGATATCGAAGTTAAGGACCCGGTCCACGTGAGAGAATCCCGCCAGGGCCTCCGCCTGGGGAATGGTCCGGGGAAAACCGTCCAGGATATAGCCCCCCCGGGCATCTTCCCGGGCAAGCCGCTCTTGTACCAGTTCGATGGTGGTCCCGTCATCCACCAGTTTGCCCGAATCCAGGATAGCCTTTACCTTGAGCCCCAGGGGGCTTTGGGCGGCTATGGCGGCCCTGAATATCGCCCCGGTACTGATGTGGGGGTGAGGCATTCCGTATGCCTTTTCAAGAATCCCTACCGCCCTGGCTGCCAGAGTACCCTTCCCTGCCCCCGGGGGGCCCAGAAAAATCAACTTCATATACAATCCTCCGTGGTTGAGGGGTCCGTCCCCTATTCCAAATATTGCTGCACGGTATCAAGGGGCAGCTTAAGGGCTTGGGAAATCTGTTCCGGGCTCATGCCAAAGTTAAAAAGGTTCTTTGCATCCTCTTCCCGGCCCTCTTCCCGGCCTTCCTCCCGGCCTTCTTCCTCCCGTACCGCAAGAGCTTCATCCCAGTTCCACTCCGTCAATAACATATTAACCACCTCCGAACCATGCCGCTCCAAGAACTCCTTCAAAATACCCTTTCCAATACATTCTTTCACAGCCAGCTTCATCGCCTCGTCCCGGCTTTTTCCCTGTTGCTCATACTCCCGCACCGTTGCAATGAAAGCACTATACCCTTCCAGAGTCTTGCTCCGCTTGAGTATCGCTTCATTGTGCCCCCGGTTGATGTTGTAGACCTTCACTTTAAGCTCCAGGGGCAGATAATTCCCCTTACTCAGACTCAGTTCCCCGGGATCGACAAAGGCATCGGAAAGTTTCAGCACCTGCTCCTCCGGGTAGGGAGCGGTCCCATTGTACAAAACGATGAACTCCGGATACGGCAGGGATATCCGTTTCTCCCGGTAGATACTTTGTTTCGTAATAACCGTCTCATATATCCGTGCGATATAGAACAAGATCCGCAGGGGCATGTTCTCGTTTATCGAGGATTGATGTTCAAACACAAGGATCAGCCTGCGGCCAACATCGAAGGAAAGATCGTTCATCCGCCCCTTAAAGAGGACCCCTTCCAGGGTGTTGATGGTAACCGGTACGTCTGCGGGCAGTTCAACGCCGGTTAGGGCGCCGTAAAGTTCCCGCAGCGTCTTGGGCTCACTGAACAGCCATGAGAACACGCTGTCTTTGTATTCACGGTTTGTACTCATTGCTGCCTTTACGATAGGGGTTTTTGGGGCAAATTTCAATCATTCGTCCGGAAATACGCCCAAAATACAAAAAAACCGTTGTAATATGAAATTACCCTCTGTATTTTTTAGCCTTTTGAACCCTCGTGTACGATAATTTTAACAGAACACAGTATCTTTTCAAAGATGCCGGCCGGCGGTTTTTAGTCCCCGGCGCGGCCGTAACAGGATATGCAGGGCTTGTAAAAAAAATATGAAGTTGGTTTTAATAGAGTTTACGCCAAAATTTTTTTTGGATATGTTGTTCTGCCCGAATTTGCCCAGAGGTGCTTTATGTCCCAAATTAGCTGGCTTTGGAAGTATCTGAAAGGGGAACGCTCCGGTCTTGCGGCGGGGATTGTTCTTTCGGCCGTTACATCGGCGATGCTGATCATCAACCCTATGCTGTCCCAGAAACTTATTGACGACGTGGTAACTCCGGGAAATGCGGAACCCCTCATTCCCCTGCTGGTTACTATGCTCGTAGTACAAGTAGTCCGGCTGGCCCTGCGCTATGTTATGCACAATGTATTCCTGGAGCCCATGAGCAACACGGCTATGACGGTACTCCGGCGGGATATGTTTGAAACAACCCAGAAACAGGATTACCGGTTCCTGCATAAGTTCCCCACGGGGAACTTAATGACCCGGATGACCCAGGACCTGGACCGGGTCCGGCACACGGTGTCGTGGGTTTCCTTTGCCTTCGTGGATTCGGTAATCCTCTTTGCCTTTGCCTTTATCTTCCTGCTGTTTGTTAATTGGGAGCTTGCCCTTTGCCTTACGGCGGTTACTCCCCTTATCCTTCTGGTAAGCTACCGTTTTACCAAGATCATCCGGCCCCGGTTCGTCCTGCTGCGGCAAAAACTGACCAGCCTGGGGACGGCGGTAACGGAGAACATCGACGGCAACCGGGTGGTTAAGGCTTTTGCCCGGGAAGATCACGAAATTGAAAAATTCGAGGTCCACAACGCCGAATTCCGGGATGTAAGCTGCAGCAACGCGCTCATCGCCGCCCGGTACCAGCCTATTCTGGAACTGCTGAGCAATCTTTTGATCATTGTTACGCTGATTGGGGGCGGCCTGTTCCTGATCTCCGGCCGCATGACCGCGGGCCAGTACCTGGCCTTTTCCTCCCTTACCTGGGCTTTGGCAAACCCCCTGCGGATGCTGGCGGTGATTCTGGCGGATATTGAACGCTACAACGCCACCGCCGCGATGATCCGGGAAGTGGTGGAAGCCCCCAAGGGCTTTTCGGACACCCCCGACGCGGTGGAGCTTCCCGGCCGGCCGGCGGGGGGTATAGAGTTCCGGGACGTGAACCTCACCATCGGCGGGAACGCCATCCTGCGGGACATCAGCTTCAAGGCCGGGCCGGGGGAGACTATCGGCATCCTGGGAAGTACCGGATCGGGGAAAACGTCGCTGATCAACCTTCTTGCCCATTTTTACGAGCCCGATTCCGGGCAGGTCTTCCTGGACGGAAAAGATATTAAACAGTACACCATGTCTTCCCTAAGGCGTTACCTGGGGCTTGCCATGCAAGATGTGTTCCTTTTTTCCGATTCGGTGAAGGGGAACATCGCCTACGGCCGGCCGGAACTGAACGATGAAATCATTATGAAGCGGGCGGCCCAGGCCGACGCCCACAGTTTTATTACCGGCATGGAGGAAAGCTACGGGACGCTGGTGGGGGAACGGGGGGTTGGGCTTTCCGGCGGCCAGCGGCAGCGTATTGCCCTGGCCCGGGCCCTGGCGATAGAACCGGCAATTCTGATACTGGACGATACCACCTCCGCGGTGGACAGCGAGACCGAACAGTACATCCAGAACCAACTGAGGAATCTGGACTTCCCCTGTACCAAGATCATCATTGCCCAGCGGATATCTTCGTTCCGGGGGGCCAGCCAGATTCTGGTTATGGACAAGGGCAGGATCGTGGAGCGGGGCGCCCACGAACAGCTTCTTGCCAACCGGGGTTTCTACCACCATATCTGGTGCCTGCAGTACAACATGGATCCCAACGCCCCTATCGGGGACACAGCGCATGAAGCCTTTCAGAGCAGGGGGATGAACTAATGGCTAAAAAAATACGGGAACAGCAGACTGCTAAAAACCGCAACCGTTACGATGTTGACGAGTACCTGGACGAGAAGGTCAGCCTTTTTAATATACGCCGCTGTATCCGCTACTTGGCAAAGACAAAAGCCAGCCTGGCCCTGGCCCTGATCCTGTCGATTCTGGGCAACCTGGCAAGCCTGACGGGGCCCCTGTTTATCCAGCGGGCTATGGACGAGGCAATCCCCAACAAGGATATAGGGCTTCTCTTTACCATGTCCCTGTACCTGGGCATCAGCATTGTCATAGCCATAGCCCTGGGGGCGGTCAGGAACATCCTGGTAGCCAGGGCGGGGGCTACCATCATCCACGACATCCGCTTCGATCTGTTTACCCATCTGCAAAAACTGCCCTTTTCTTTTTACGACAGCCGGCCCCACGGGAAAATTTTTGTCCGGGTGGTGCCCTATGTAAACAGCGTTTCCGACGCCCTGTCCAACGGGATCATCAACTTCGTTATCGAAGTGTTAAACATCGTGTTCATTATTTTCTTCATGTTCCGGGTAAGCCCCCAACTGGCAAGCGTTACCATTGTAGGTCTGCCGGTACTGGCGGCCTTTATCTGGACCATTAAGCCGGCCCAGCGCCGGGCCTGGCAGCGGGTTTCCAACAAAAATTCCAACCTGAACGCGTATATCCAGGAGTCCATCGACGGGGTAAGGGTAACCCAGGCATTCGACCGGCAGGAACGGAACAGCGGGATTATGAACACCCTTACCACGGAACGTAACAAGGAATGGATGCGGGCCCAGTACATTTCCAATACCACATGGTTCTCCACGGAAACGATAAGCCAGATTGTATTTTCTTTTGTGTACATCGTGGGGGTGTACTATATGCACCCCATGGTCAGCTTCGGTATGCTTCTGGCTATGGGAAACTACGCTTGGCGGTTCTGGCAGCCCATTATCAACCTGGCGAATATTTACAACACCTTTGTTACCGCCATGTCCTATCTGGACCGGATCTTCGACACCATCGCCGAACCGGTAAAAATTGAGGACGCCGGGGGGGCGGTGGAATTTCCCTTTGTCCGGGGTCATGTGGAATTCAAGAACGTGAGCTTTAGCTACGACGGTACCCGCAAGGTACTGAACAACGTTTCTTTTGACGGCCATCCGGGGGAAAGCATTGCCCTTGTGGGTCCCACCGGCGCGGGGAAAACCACCATCGTCAGCCTATTGTCCCGGTTTTACAACATTGAGGAAGGGCAGGTCTGCGTCGACGGGCAGGACATTATGAAGGTAACGCTTAAATCGCTGCGCAACCAGATGGGGATTATGCTTCAGGACAGCTATCTTTTTACCGGCACCATTGCCGACAACATCCGCTACGGCAGGCTGGACGCCAGGGAAGAGGATATACGGCGGGCCGCCAAACTTATCGGCGCCGACGACTTTATCATGAAGCTGCCCCAGGGCTACGACACCCCCATCACCGAGCGGGGGGGCGGCATATCCCAGGGGGAACGCCAGCTTCTTGCCTTCTGCCGGACCCTTATCTCCGATCCGCGGATCCTCGTTCTGGACGAGGCCACCAGCAATATCGACACGGGGACGGAACAGTTGGTCCAGGATGGTATCCGGACGCTGATGAAGGGCCGGACCTCGTTTATCATCGCCCACCGGCTTTCCACCATCCGGGATTGTTCCCGGATCATGTACATCAAGGACGGCGGGATTGTCGAGGTGGGGAGCCATGATGAACTCATGGCGAACAAGGGCCTCTACTACCAGCTTTACTGGACCCAGCATGCCGAGGAGGCATCGCTGTAGCGGCATGAATGTCTGTTCGACAACTTTTTATTGAACCCTGTCGGGCTCGGGTTGTCTGCTAACCTTTGGTTAGCCTGCAAGTCTCGCAAAAGGCTTAGCCTTTTGCAGTTTTTTTAAGGGAGGTGTTTGATGTTTCCTGGCGGCAAAACCAAGGCCCTGACTCTGAGCTACGATGACGGGGTGGAACAGGACCGGAAACTGGTCGAGATACTGAATCGCTATGGTATTAAGGCCGCTTTTAACCTGAACAGCGGAATCCAGACCGGGGCCAACGGCTGGGTGAACAAGGACCTGGAGGGGCGGGATGTGCCCATTAAGCGGATGAACATCCGGGGGCTGAAGGATCTTTACGCCGGCCATGAGATTGCGGTCCACGGCCTTACCCATCCCCACCTGGAGAATCTGGATGAGGAAACTATCCGCAACGAACTGGAGCAGGATAAACTTAATCTGGAGCGGATCTTCGGGGCCGGGGTCTGCGGCATGGCCTATCCCTACGGAACCTACAACGATCTGGTTGTTAAAACCGCTGCGGCCTGCGGTTTGAAGTACAGCCGGGGGGTGCGGAGTACCTATTCCTTCGATGTGCCGGGGGATCTCTTGGTCTATCAGCCTACCTGCCACCACAACGATCCGCAGCTTATGGAACTGGGGGAGCGGTTTATCAAACTTAAAAGCGCCGTTCCGCAGGTATTCTACGTTTGGGGCCATAGTTACGAGTTTGACACGGGCCATAACTGGCAGGTAATCGAGGATTTCTGCCGCCTTATGGCGAACCGGGATGATATTTTCTACGCCGTCAA
This sequence comes from Treponema sp., assembly GCA_031268125.1. GTDB lineage: Bacteria > Spirochaetota > Spirochaetia > Treponematales > Breznakiellaceae > JAISFT01. Next base: position 6,754 of record JAIRXT010000078.1, read on the forward strand.
CGCGGAGGCCCTGTGCCCCGCGGGACGTTAAGAACCTGATTTGATGTTTCTGGAGGACAGCATGGACAAAAAAGAAATTTGGAAACGTATCGATCATACGCTGCTTAAAGCGGCCGCGTCCTGGGAGGAAATCGCCAGGCTCTGTGATGAAGCGGTAACATACGGGGCGGCTTCGGTCTGCGTTCCCCCCTCTTATGCCGCCCCCATTTCGAAAGCCTACGGCGGCAAGGTAACCATTTGTACGGTTATCGGGTTTCCCCTGGGCTACCAAACCACCCGTACCAAGTGTGAGGAGGCCCGTGAAGCCCTGGAATCGGGGGCCCGGGAACTGGACATGGTGATCAACCTGGGCATGGTTAAGAACGGGGATTTTGGGGCCGCCGGTGATGAAATTGCCGCTCTGCGGGAACTGTCCGGGGGCAGGGTCCTTAAGGTGATTGTTGAAACCTGCTATTTAACCCGGGAAGAAAAGATAGAACTCTGCCGCCGTGTAACCGGGGCGGGGGCGGACTATATCAAGACCTCCACCGGTTTCGGCAGCGCCGGGGCCGTCCTGGAGGATATCCGGCTTTTCAGGGAACACATTGGAACGGGGGTAAAGATAAAGGCCGCCGGGGGAATTTCCACCCTGGAAGACATGGAAGCCTTTATCAATGCCGGCTGTGAACGGATTGGGACCAGCCGGGGGGTAAGCCTCTTAGAGCGTCCCTGAAAATCCGGCATTGATTCTACCAATGCAATCTCCGCTGGAATTCGGCCCAGAGCGCTTTCCCCTCAAAAAACAGCAGAAACGCCAAAAAAACAACCGCCGCGCAAAAGTTAATCGCCGATGGAATAACAACCCGTACCGCGCCGGTCAGAATTAAAACAAATGAAACAATACCGAAAACACAGGCAATCACGAGATACAAAATGTAGTCCTGTATATCCAAGTTCCGCACCTTGGCCACTACGGTCATGGCAAGCATAGCGGCTGTGCTGAGGATTGGCAAAACATATTCCAACGACCACCCCTTATAGGTCGTGCATATATCCCAAAGAAAAGCCATGAGCGAAACGACGGTGACCTGCCATATGATGCTCTTGGGCGGATTCGTTTGTTTTTTCAGTACAACGGCAAAATCAATCCAAAGGCTCACAACCCCGGCAAGCACAAACATTGACCACCATCCGCCCGCCGGAACGGTTATGTTGACGGTGATACAAATTACCACCACGCACACGCTTTCGAACGCGAGCCATGTGATCAGAGCGCGGCTGACCGTTCTCCGGGATTCCGGCAAACGAGGAAAACGGTCGCGGGAACCATCAGGATCCCCGGCGGGCTCGCTTTGGCAGAGCGGGCAGCGGCCTTGCGTCCCGGGCAAACTTACCCCGCAATGTTCACAGCGCAGCATGAACCGCTCCGTCCCCTTTCGTCTGCTCCAAATTGGAAACTATCTGCACGGAAATTCCCATCGCCGTAATGCTTCGGAAAAAGCGCCGCTGAATCCCCGTGTCCGCGAGAGGAGAGGATACGCTGACGGCAAGCGTGTCCTCAAAAGAGCAGAGGCACAGCTGCGGACGTTTTGTGCTGATAAACACATCAAAGAGCCGGATATGTTCCACCACCGCCGCAGGCATGGAAATCCGGCCCATGTTTGAAAACGCCGCCGTGTCTTCACCGTCCGCCCGAAGCCCGGAGACCGCCAGAAACGGAATCTTGATCGGCAGCGGGACCGCTCTGATCAACGGATTGTTTTCAAGCGCCGAATAACGGCTGATTATGCCGGAGAGATTTTTCTTTGTAATCTGCTGCCGGAGGGATTCGCGCACATTGGCAAGAACCTCATCAAAGGTCTCTCCATCCTGCCGAAAGTTATGCACAACCCGCACCACGCCGAAAAAATTACAGGCGGTCCGGGTTGGGAAAAACCGGCGCAAATCCACCGGCACCGTAATAACCACAGGCTTTGTGTTCTCCCGTACCGCCATACCGTCATGGATGGCGCACATCAGCAGCGTTATCAGAAACTCACTCAATGTAACGTCATATTCATGCGCTTTTGCAAGCGCCGCCTTGGCGGATAGAAACCCCTCCGTTATTCCCAGCCGGTTATCGCTCAGGCGTTCTCCGCTAACGCGGTAAGCGCGGCGGTGGTTTGCTTTGGAAACGCTTCCGGTCTTGTCATAGTATTTGTAAAAGGCATCCTGGCTTTTTTGCTCCGGTGAAGCGTCATAATCAGTCAGCCGGCCTGAAATGGCGTATTTTTCCGCAAGATAATGGAAAACAAGTACCCGCATAAATTGTACTGCTCCGCTCCCGTCCGCCAGCGCGTGGAATACCTCGAAATTAATGCGATTCCCGAAATACAGTACCCGAAACAACAGTTCAGACTTGTCTGCATTGTAAAGCGGGGCGCACACGGGCATCACTTCTTTGGCGACACGCGGTGTAATATCACTTTCCTCAAAATAATACCAGAA
>JAIRXT010000083.1 GCA_031268125.1 Treponema sp.
TCGGTGTTCATGTACATCGAGGCGTATTATAACCGCATTCGTATCCATTCGGCGCTTGACTATGTTACTCCTGATATGTTTAACTCAGGGCAACTCGCTTAATCGTGTCTACCAATCGGGGTAAAGTCCACTGACCGTATGCATCGCCCCTGCCGCATCCCGGTCTGTCTTGTTCCGTTTGCTCCCCCTGCTCGTCTTTCCGTCTATCGCTATCACCTTCGGTACTTCCTCTCCTTCCCCGCTCCCCGGTTCCTGCAGCAGCCGCCTCTCCCGGGCCGTCGCCGCCAGAATGTCCAGCCGCCGAATCAAAAACTGGATGCATAGACTGTACAAGACATTCCCGTCTATCATCGACATCACCCGCTGGATGGTATCATGAGAAGGTATCCCATGAGGCAATACCAGAAACCGCTTCAGCCATGCCTCCTTGATCCGGGCAAACTCCGCTATTTCCCCCCATTCATTCGCCCGTGCCATGACCGCCAGCAGCGTTATCATCACAATATCCGACAGCAGGTGTTCCACATACGGCTGGAACCGTTTGTCTTCTATGCCCTCCAACTCTTCCCGCAATTCCATCAGCGGGTCTATGCCGGCCTGTTCGATGATGATAAGGCCGGTTTCCCCCATCATTTCTTTGATTTCGATGATCTTTGGGTTCTTTTTCGCCATAATACCCTCCCAAAAGAGAGTATACCACCTGAGAGAGCAGAAGAATTTCTATGCGTTTATCCTGGAGAATTACCACGATAAACGCATAGAATTGCCGATAATCGGTTTACTGCCGCTGAACCGGCGAAAGAATGCCGCCACATGGAAAGCGCAAGGGATAGGAGCGGAATTCCACGGGATTTCCCGCAGGGGAAGCCCGTGGAATTGGAGCGGATAGCCCGGTTCCCGGCCCAGGGGCCGGGACGGCGCCCACAAGAAGGGGTTGAAAATTCCTATGCGTTTATCCTGGCTTACCCATGGCTTGGATAGCATCCCCGCGGCTTGGCTTGATACTCTCTCTGGTTCCGCTGAGATTCTCCGCATCTCCGGGGCTCTGGCCGATACCGTCATGGCTTAAATACGAACCCGTATTCGCATTACACAATATGAAAACCCATTACAACAGGGCCTCCCGGTAAATCCCGCCAAATTCCCCCAAATCCCGCCTATTCTCCGCTATTCCCAAATCTATTCTTCCCCCCCTACACCCGCCGGATTGATGTTGGAGGAATTATACAAACGTGAACAAGTTCACGAGTAAATGCCGATGCCCTGGGGCAGCAATTCCAATTTCAAAATTCCAAAAGAGCCGTAAAAAATTGGACTTGTTCGACAACCTATTTGACTGAACCCTATCGGGTTCGGATTGTCGAACAAGTCTCGCAAAAGGCTTTGCCTTTTGCTGTTTTTATATGCGGCGGGGTTGGTTGATTGGTAATCCGGTTAATGCGGTAAGTTTTGACCGGAAAGCAGTTCAAGGGTAGTTTTAATAAACTCGTCCATTATCCGTGAACGATAGGCGTTTTTACGGTAACAAAGGTACAGGGTCTGCCGGTAATCACCCGAGAGACTGTATTTATTTGTCTGTACCTTATCCAATTCCGACCTGATATTCGGAAACAGGGTAAAAGCGAAACCGCTTTCCACAAATCTGATACAGGTTTGCCAATTATCTGTTTCAAGGATTATGTCGGGAACATATCCGTTATCAGTTAAGACGGCGTCCTGCAGAGTCCGCATTTTGTGGTGTTTTTTCATAAGTACAAAACGTTTTTTTTCAACCCGGCTCAGATCGACGCAGGGGTATCCGCGGCCTTTTATCTGTTTCATTTTCGGCGGGACAAAATCCCGGGGCGACAGCAGGAGAATTTCTTCGTCTCTTACCGGTATACACTCCACATTGGCATGGGTAATTTTTCCGGTACAGAAAATAATGTCAAGGACGCCGTTCAAAAGAAGTTCTTCACGGTGAGAGTGGTCGCTCTCCTCGATCTTAAATTCCACTTTTGGGTATTTTTCCGTCAGAACAGGCAGTAAAAACGGGGCCAAAAAGGGAGACTGCTGGGGTCCGCAGTCTATGTTGAAGCGCCCGCAGATGGATTTTTTCGTATCGTTTATCTTTGCCTGCAGGTCCCGGAGAGTCCCCAGTATTTTTACTGCCGCTTCCACATACTGTTCCCCTTCGTAGGTCAGGGTAAGCGGTACCCTGCTCCGGTCAAAAATCCTGGCGTTCAGTTCTTCCTCCACCTGGGCCAGCAGGCTGCTCAACGAAGGCTGGCTGATGTGGAGGTTTTCCGCGGCGGCCGTAATGCTGCCTTCCTTGGCGATCTCAAGTATGTATTTAAGGTGCCGGTCATTCATAACTAAAATCCTATAATCATTATAAAAAAAATAGTATTTGACTTATAGTATAATACAAGCGTATTCTAACCTTGTCAAATGAACTGAAGGAGGCAGGTGTGAATACGTGTAAAGTTTTGATGCCCATCGGCGGCCTTGGGGGAGGCATTAATCAGGAGGCCTTTGATTACGGCATGGCCTGGGGCCCCGATGTCATTGCCATTGACGCGGGTTCAACGGATTCCGGCCCCGCGTATCTTGCCACGGGGACCTGCAAATACAACCGGGGGATGCTGAAAAACGACCTTGGTATTGCCATACGGGGCGGCATGAAGGCGGGCGTTCCCGTTTTTGTGGGAAGCTGCGGTACTTGCGGAACGGACAGTACGGTGGATGAATGTTTTGAGATCGTCAGTGAAATTTTTAATGAGGAAGGCTTCACGGGTAAAATCGCCAGAATCTATTCGCAGCAAGACCCGGCGGCGCTCAAAAAAAAGTGGGATGAAAATAAAATACACGGGCTTGAAGGCGCGCCAGCCGCCGCACGCGAAACATTTGACGAATGTGATAACATAGTCGCCCTGCTTGGCGCGGAGCCCTTTATTGAAGCGTACAAAAACGGGGCAAACGTGATCCTGGCGGGCAGGGCGACGGATACCGCCATCATTGCCGCGCTTCCCATTTACAAGGGCTGTAACGTTGCTGCGGCCTGGCACGGGGCCAAGGTCGTGGAATGCGGGGCCCAGTGCGCCGACAAGGAAGACGGCATGGGGGTCTTTCTTACCGTGGATGAAACCGGTTTCTACGTTAAGCCCCTTATGCCGGACGCGCATTGCACGCCCTACACCGTTTCCGCCCATCTGCTCTACGAAAACGCGGACCCCTATTATCTCAAAGAACCATCGGGAGCCATGCTGACCAAAAACGCGGTCTACACCCAGGCTGATGAGCATACGGTCCGTGTTACCGGTTGCGGGTTTGAACACGCCGAACAATACACGATGAAACTTGAGGGAGCGTCCGCCGCGGGTTATCAAAACATCAGCCTTATCGGTATAGCAAACCGCAAAGTCTGCGCAGATCCTGAACGATGGATAAAAAACATCAGCGCCTATGTGGACAAGTACATACAAAAGGTTGGTTATTCTCACGATGATTATAGTTTTAATTTCAAGGCATACGGGTACAACGCCGTCGTCGCCGGCCCGGTCCCCGCCGGTACGCCGGCGCCCAGGGAGATCGGTATGCTTCTTACCGTTACGGCAAAGACCCAGGATATGGCGACAAAGATCGCCAAGGTTTTTAACCCCTTCCTGCTGCATTTTCCCGCCGACTTTGAGCAGGCCGGCAGGGAACAGCTCCCCAGTTTCGCCTTCCCGTTCTCGCCGGCGGACTGCCCCAGGGGCGCCACCTACGAGTTTAAACTTCACCATGTGGTCGATGTGGACGATCCCCTGGAACTGGCCCGTTTTAAATACACGGAAATCAAGTAGCGCACGGAGGAAAAAATGGCAAAGGTTGAAGATATTGCAAATTACGTCAGGTCAAAAAATGCCGGTCCATTTTGGATCACCTTTGAGATATTCTGCGATACCGGTGAGGCGTATAAAAAAATCACAAGTTCTCCCAACCTGACGGGGGAAAAGGTCGCGGAATTATACGGTGTGAATGCTTCAGATATGAAGGTGTTTGAGATTGACAGCCTGAGGGTAAAAAAGTATTCGTTTCCCCGGCCGCTGCCGTCAGGCCATAAATATGAAAACGACATGCACTGCGGGCAGCAGTACATCCGCCTTGCGGAAGTCGAAGTCTAGCCAAAGGAGTATGTTATGTTAATAACGGCTGGAATTATCATCCTGGTAGTATTGCTTGTTCTCATCCTGAAAAGCAATTTCCTGCCCGGCAATATTATGGCCATAGCGCCCATTGTCATCGCGCTCATCTTTGGGCTTGGCTTTGAAAATACCCTGGAAATGGCCCACCTGGGCATCGTGGATGTATCGCCGATAATAATACTGTTTATATTTGCGGGCCTTTACTTCGGAATTATGTCGGACGCGGGTATGTTTGAACCGATCATCAGCCGCCTTATGCGCGTTAAATGGTTTGGCAAGAGCGTGTTCAGCGT
>JAIRXT010000218.1 GCA_031268125.1 Treponema sp.
CCCTGACAGGACCCCAAGAGAATTTTACCGGCGCCTTTTCGTTTTGGAATGGTTAAAATGAGAATTGCTGCTTCAGGCCTGACCGGGCTATCCGCCCCGGCGGATCAAGGTATATAGTGGGATCAGGTTTGGGGCACATATCATCTCAAACTGAAAGGCCTCTACCCCGCGGTTTGAATAGTGTTTGACCGCCAGCAGTTTGTTGCGCTTCGCTCATAAAACAGTAAAATATTCACAAAAGTGAATATTTTTACCTTACAAACTGCCAAGGCAGCCCATTTATCGAATATTTTTTGCATATTTATGCAAAAAATATACAAGTACAACAGACTGCTAGCGGAGGCTTCGTTTCGAATCCCCCCTTGCCGGACGGAGCAGGGGGGATTCGAACCCCCGGGATGTTGCCACCCAGCAGTTTTCAAGACTGCCACCTTCAACCGCTCGGACACCGCTCCAAAAGACCGCCCGGAACATCCCGGAACAGCTTTTTACACTTTGGGATGATCCGGAAACCACCGTATCATTCCAAAGTAGTTTTATACGATAATTGAAGGAGAGGGCCCCTGTCAAGGGACTCTGCGGAAAGAATCAGCGGGGGAAAACATGGACCATATCGAAGAAAAGATCATCCGGCGAATAGAAGAAAACCGGGAACAGATCATCCGGTTTGCCAGGGACATTTATACCCATGCGGAACTGGGTTACAAAGAGAAACGCAGCGCCGCACAATTTGAGGAACAACTGCGGGCATTGAAGCTGCCGCTTATCAACACGGGATTGGCCATTACCGGGGTAAAGGCGTACCTGAAGCCTGTGGAACGGGCCGCCGGGCCCCGTTTGGCGCTTATCGGGGAACTGGACGCCCTGCGGATCCCCACTCATCCTTACGCCAACCCCGGAACCCAGGCCGCCCACTGCTGCGGGCACCACGCTCAGCTTACGGGGGTAATAGGCGCGGCCATTGCCCTGGCCGATGCCGAAGTAACGGCGGCCCTGCATGGAAATGTGGTGTTTTTTGCGGTTCCCGCGGAAGAATACGGGGAAATTTCCTTCAAAAACCAGCTTAGGGAAGCGGGGGCGATACGTTACGGCGGCGGCAAATGCGAACTTATCCGTATCGGCGCTTTTGACGATATCAGCCTCAGCATAGCCCACCACAGCAGTAACGAGGGCCTGGCGGTGGGGAACGGCAGCAGCAACGGTTTTGTTTCCAAGATTATCCGTATCCTGGGCCGGGCGGCCCACGCCGCCGCGGGGCCCCACCTGGGGATCAACGCCATAAACGCCATGACCCTGGGGCATACGGCCATGCAGTTTCACCGGGAGACCTACCGGGACGAAGATTCTATCAGGATACACTCGATCATCACCAAGGGGGGCGATCAGGTGAACGTGATTCCCGATGAAGTAGTACTGGAAGTCCAGGTAAGGGGGAAAAGCTCCGGGGCAATTCTGGACGCAAACTACAAAACCGGCCGCTCTTACATGGCCGGCGCAGATGCCCTGGGCGCAGGTTACCGGATCGAAACCCTGCCGGGGTATCTGCCCATGATACCCACACCGGCCCATCCCGCCCTGGTGGCGGCGGCCAAATTGGCTTCCGGCAGAGATACTGTCCCCCTGACGGACCCCGGCAAACACGGCAGCGCTTCCACCGATGTGGGGGACCTGCAGCATATTCAGCCGGTTCTCAATTTTAACACCGGCGGCACCAGGGGGGCCTATCATTCCCCCCTGTTCGAGATAATCGATGAGGAAGAAGCCTATATCACCACGGCAAAGATCTTTGCCCTGGGGGCTTACCGGCTGCTAAAAGATAAAGCCGCCGCTGCCCAGGAACTGGTTGAATCTTATCACCCGGTTTTTACCAGGGACAGCTACGTCGCCTTTATGGAATCCCTTATAAAAAAGGAAAGCAAGGGAGTAGAAGCCCCCCGGTAACCGGGATCAGCGGTTGATAATCGCCGTCAGGGCGGCGGCGGTAAGGCCCAGGGCTCCGGCAGCCTTATCGCCGGGGCCGGAAACGCCGAAGCGGTCTACCGAAAGAATGTCTTCCGGCTTGGCCCAGCGTTCCCAGCCGTTTTTAACGCCGGCCTCGCAGCAGATAACCCGCACCCCGGGGGGGATTATGTGTTCCGCAACGGTCCGGGGCTGGGATTCAAAAAGTTCCCGGCTTGGCATGGAAACCACCCGGACCCTCTTCCCCCCCTGTTCCGCCAGTTTTGCCGCTTCCAATGCCAGGCCTACCTCGGAACCGGTGGCGATGATCAGCGCGTCAAGGGCCCCGGCGCCCGCTTGTTCCTTCTTCACGATATAAGCCCCGGTCCGTATCGTGTCCCGCCAACCGGCGTCATCCTTGGGAAACACCGTGATATTCTGCCGGGACAGGGCAAGGACCGTGGGACCATCGCGGCGTTCCATAGCCATAACCCAGGCTTCCGCCGTCTCCTCCGCATCCGCAGGGCGGAACAGGCGGACATTGGGGATAGCCCTTAGTGCCGCCAGATGCTCAATGGGCTGATGGGTGGGGCCGTCTTCACCGACAAAAATAGAATCGTGGGTAAGGACGTAGATTACCGGCTGATCCATCAGGGCGGAAAGCCGCAGGGCCGGCCGCAGGTAATCGGAAAAGACCATAAAGGTGGCGCAAAAGGCCCGCAGGCCGCCGTGAAGCTGGATGCCGTTGGAAACGGCGGCCATAGCAAATTCCCGGATGCCAAAATGAATGTAGCGGCCCGCCCGGTCCTGGGGGGAGTAGACGGCGGCGGGGAACCCCACGGCATTGGGGCCTTTAAGGTCCGCGGAGCCCCCCACCAGATTACGGTACACCGCGGAAAGGGCCCCCAGGGCCTTGTTGGCGGCGCTGCGGGTGGCGATTTTGTCTCCCGCCGCAAAAACAGGCAGGGCGGTCTGCGGGGCCTTTTCACCGTGGAATTCGTCCCATTCCTTCCGAAGTTCGGGATTTTCCCGCGACCAGGCGTCAAATTCCCCCTGCCAGGCTTCCCGGGCCTTTTTCCATTCCGCCCGTTTATCCTTAAAGTACTCCAGCGCCTCCGGGGCGGTGTAAAAATCCCCCTCCGGCCCCGCGGGAATACCCAGAACACCGCGGGCGGCGGCAATTTCCTCCGCACCCAGCGGGACGCCGTGGGCATCGGCAGTGTTCTGCCTGTGGGGGGCCCCCTTCCCGATAGTCGATTCAAGGATAATCAGGCTGGGTTTGGCGGCTTCTCCCCGGGCCTGCGCGGTAAGCCGGGCTATTCCCTCAAAGTCGTACATGGAACCCCGCAGAACCTGCCAGCCGTAGGCTTCGTAACGCTTGCCTACGTCTTCAGTAAAAGCAAGGGAGGTATGCCCGTCAATGGTGATATGGTTGGAATCGTAAAAGACAATAAGTTTCCCCAGTTCCAGCCGGCCCGCCAGGGAACTTGCCTCGGCGGACACCCCTTCCATCAGACAGCCGTCCCCGGCAAGGGCATAGGTGTAGTGGTCCACAATCCGGCGGCTTGCGGTGTTAAAACGGGCGGCCAGCATGGTTTCCGCCACGGCAAAACCCACCGCCATCGAAAGCCCCTGTCCCAGAGGGCCGGAAGTAGCCTCAATGCCACGGGCCAGACCGTATTCGGGGTGCCCCGCCGCCCGGGAACCAATCTGCCGGAAGCTCTTAATATCGTCCAGGGTAATATCCTGGTACCCGGAAAGGTAAAGCAGCGCGTAGAGGAACATGGAACCGTGCCCGGCGGACAGAATAAAGCGGTCCCGGTCCGGCCAGCCGGGGTCCATAGGATCGTGGCGCAGAATTTCCCCATAAAGCATGGCCCCCAACTCCGCAGCCCCCAACGGCAGCCCTGGGTGCCCCGAATTAGCTTTTTGGATAGCGTCCATACTCAGGGCCCGGATACTCAGGGCGGTTTTTTCCAATGCAGTA
>JAIRXT010000111.1 GCA_031268125.1 Treponema sp.
GCTTGACAAAACCCCTCCCCTTCCCTAGCGTGTTTTCATGCCTACCGGTTCCGGCCTGTTCTCCACATTACCCGGTAATTTTTTCTCTCCGCTGGTGGGGGCAAACCGTGAACATTACGGGGCCCTCCTGGTACTTTATTACCGGCTTTTCCAGGAGAATGCCCAGGGTCTTGAACGGGAACAGGTGATTCGTTCTTTTACCGAATATCTGGGGCTGCACCGGAATGTGCTTGCCGATGAAAAGGCCGATGACCTTCCGGGCGAGGCGGAAAACACCGGGAACGGAGATGACAAAACGCCGGAACTGAACTTTGGTTTTCCGCTGCCGGGAAGCCGGGACAAGCCGGGGGGAGACAATGCCGGGGAAGCGCCGGATACCAGGGGGGCGGGAGATCGGGCACTGGCAAGCCTGTTTCTCCGGCGGCTTGTCCATACGGGCTGGCTCTCCGAAGAAACGCTGAGCGACTACAGCCGGGTTATCAACATTACCCCCCACGGGCGGCCTTTTTTTGAGGCCCTGGCCCGGGTGGAGGAAGGACTCAAGACCGAATACGAAAGCCACGTGGTGGCTATCTACTCCCTCCTCTGCGGGGACGCTGTGGAAGAGAACGGCCACTACGCGGTACTCAACGCCCACGGAAGCACCCAGACGCTTATCGATTCCCTCAAGGTACTGTCCCAGAGCATCAAGGGCCACTACGACCGGCTTACCGCCGGCGCCGCTTCGCCGGATATCAGCGGCATCCTCCACCTGCACTACGATCTCTACGCGGCGGATATCCTTGACGGCGCCTACAAACGGCTTAAAACATCGGACAACCTTTCGCGGTACCGGCCCAAGATAATCAAAAGGGTGGCGGACCTTTTGGAAAACGAAACCTGGCTTAATGAAAGCGCCCGGAAGCTTTCCCGCAACAATTCCCTGCCCCAGGAAGACAACCGGCGGAGGCTCCAAAACATGCTGGAGGATATTCGGGACACCCTGCGGGCGGTAGACCCCCTGCTGGAGGACATTGACCGCCGGAACATGCTCTACTCCCGTTCCAGCGTGGAGCGGGTTAAGGCCCTGCTGGAGCCGGATTCTACGATTGCGGGGAAGCTGGGCGTTCTTATCAAAGAAATATACCGGGAAGAAAAATTGGGATACAAGCTGGCCCACCGGCTTCACCGCGTCAGGACCTTCGCCCGGGAATCCCTGTACCATCGTTACCGGCGGGAGAACGCCGGGTTCAGCCGGGAAATCTCCCCGGTGGACACGGAAGCTATGGAACGGGAAGAAGCGGAACTGCTTATCCGGCTGGGACGGCAGTTGGGGGTCAGGCGTATTACCGAATGGCTGGATGAGCAGGGCGGCAGGAAGCGGCTTTTGTTTGCCGGGGATCTGGTTAAAGACGAAGATTCCTTTATCCGTTTTATCTACGCCGTCCTGTATGCCGATTCCCGCCCGGCCTTTGGATACGGCATTGGGGAGGGGGCGGAGAACTCCGCGGAAAACGCCGCAGAATCTTCTGTCCGGTCCGGCGGTTATGTGCTGCCCGCTGTAGTTTTACGGAGAAAATCATGATGCAGGACCTGGAAGCTCTTAATCTTATTACCCTGCTTACCGAAGCCGATTTTGATCTTTTCAAAACCGCGGTGCGGACCCTGCTGACCAAGACCTTTATCATCCGGGGCATCAATAAGGAAGAGGAGCTGTACCACTTCGTCATACGGAACAGCAGCCTGTTTGACGCCTGGTTTTCCTGTATGGACGCAAGCCTGGTCCGGGACGAGGGCCTGGGGGTAATATGTTTCCGGGGCGGCGGCGATACCCGGCTCCGGCTGGGCAAGGAAGAAACCTGCGCCCTCCTGACCGCACGGCTCCTTTACGAAGAAAAACGGGCGGAACTCAGCCTGACCGCCTTTCCGGTGATCACGGTTTTCGATTTTGTACAGCGTTACAATGTCCTTACCGGGGATGAAATCAGAAAAACCCGCCTGGTCGAAGTCCTGCGCCGTTTACAGACCCATAAACTCATCGAAACCGATTCCCGGGACCCTTCCGATGCCGAAGGAATGATCATCCTCTACCCCAGCCTTGCCATGAGCGTTGACCGGGACAGCATTGACGAACTGGTACAATCCCTTTCCCTCAAAGACCGGGAAGAAGATCCGGCGGAAACAGAAAATCCGCCGGAGGGGGACCCGGCGTAGCCCTTATTTCAGTCTAAACCTGACCCACAATTTGGCCCGGTTCTTTGCCGCTAACGATGAGGAACCGGGCGGTAAAATGCTCTGTGGATCAACACCTTGTACATATCTCTTCCCCACGATAAAGCTGAATTTGACCCGTATCCGGGGCTGGGAAAAAAGCCGGAAAAACATGGCGCCACAGGCGCCTTGGAATTCCCCGCCGTCGGCAATATGCCGGCGTATCGAAGATAGCGCAGGCGGACTCTACATGAGTTTTTCCGGCAATTTCCCAGCCCCGGTGAAACGTTGCTGGTCAAGTTTAGATTTCAGCAACGCCACACCCGGCAGGGGGCGGAAGACCCTGAAAGAAAGGTACTTAAAGGGGTGAATGTCCAGGGCGTTGGAGTACCAGCCGTTCAGTTCGCTGTTGTCAACGATGTTCAACGCGGGGCTGTAGGAAATGGGAATTACCGTACCCCGGTCCAAAAGCAGCTTTTCGGCCTCCGCCAGGGTAACAAAACGCTCCGTCCCTTCCTGGGACAGGGACTTTTCCATAAGCGCCTCGTAGTCCGTGTCGTCCAGGCCGGCGTCGTTCAGGTTGGAATCCCGGCGCCACATTTGCAGGAACGTATAGGGATCGGCAAAATCCCCAATCCACGTAGAAGACCCCACCCCGTAGCCGGGAGTTTTAAGGGACTGAAAGTACTGGCGGAAGGGTATCACCTCGACCCGTACCGGCACCCCCAGCTTTTCGTGCCAGGCCAAAGCCATCAGTTCCCCAATCCGGGCGGCCTCCGCGGAGGAGGGAAGACGGATCACCAGTTCCGGCAGCCCCGCCCCATGAGGAAAACCCGCCTCCTCCAGCAGGCGGAGGGCCTCCTCAATATCGGTACTCTCCAGCCCCTCAAGCTCCGGATACCCCATGATGGGATATATCAGGGTTTTGGCAGGAAGGAAGTAGCCCTCCCGCAGATTTTCCCAGGGCAGGGCCAGGATAAGGGCCCGGCGCACCCGGTAATCCGACCAGGGCTTTTCCGCGGAACGGATAAAATAATAGTGGGTGGCAAACATGGGATTCACCACAATGCCGGAACGGTCCGTCAGGGCGTCAAGATTAACATCGCCGCCAATCCACAGGGCCTCCCCGGAATTCCACAGGGAAGAAGCTTCATCGGCGCCTTCAACGTAGCGAACGGTGATCCGGTTCAAACTTACCTGCCGGGAATCCCAGTACCAAGTGTTTTTTTCCAGAATCAGCCTGTCCGGTTCCCTCCCGGCGGCGTTTTCAGCGGAAATATAAAAAGGCCCGTTGGATACCGGCGGGGAATCGGACCAGTCCTCTTTGTTCAGCATGGAAGGATGTACCGGGCTGAAGGAATGATGACAAAGCATGGACGGGAAAAAAGAAGCGGGAACCGCCAGGCGGACGATAAGGGTCTTGTCCCCCTCCGCCTCAATGCCGATACCGGCGGGGTCGGAAATTTGGCCGGTACGGTACTCCCGGGCCCCCTGTATCACGTCAAACAAGCTTGAGTAGGGGGATTCAAGGGCGGGATTCAAAAGGGAAATCCAGGCGGACCGGAAATCCTCGGCCCGCAGGCTGTCCCCGTTCCAGTACCGGGCGTTATCCCGAATCTTGAAGGTCCAGGTTTTCTTATCTTCGGAAACTTCCCATCTTTCCGCCGCGCCCGGCACAGGCTCCATCGTATAAGGGTGGTAGGAAAAAAGCCCCTCATAAAGGGCGGTATAAAGCTGGGCTTCCGAGGCAATAAAGGACCTGCGGGGGTCCAGTTCCAGGTCCCCCCTGGAAAAAGCGACGGTAAGCTGATCCCGCAGGGTCTGCCGGGGGCGGGTTTCCGCAATGTCCGGGCCGGGAACCTCCCCGTCCCGTGCTTCGGGCCCGGAAAGAACCGTTCCGGGAGGAATTTCCGATGGCGTTTGGCAGGCGCCCAGGATGAATAGCCCTACAACGAAAGAAAAACAGTACCATCGAATCATATTAACTCCCCGGGGCAATGCCCAACTTTCTCATTTGATCTTCTTCTTCCTTTCTGGCGCTGTATTCGTGGCGGATCTGGTTTGCCCGGACGACAGCGTTTTTGATAGTAGCCAATTCCGGTTTTATGCCCCTCACTTTTTCCCGTTCTCCGGGGAGAGCTTCGGCCTTAAAATAATCGTCCATTGCCCCAAGAATTTTGAGGGTATTCTGCACATCCCGGATCAGCCGGTCCAGAATTTGAATTAACTGTTCATCGTTCATGCTTAACAGTTTTTGGGCGGCAGATCCCCGGAGGGTATAATTTGTCAAAACCCGGATCCGTTTATTCATATCCGTACAAAAAGCAGAATAATTAATTTTTTCCTGTACCGAAGTACCGCGGGCGCTGTCCATGTATTTAAGTGAAAGGACAACGGGGTCCGGTTCCCTGCCCATGATCTGCTGTATCAGGATGCGTGTTTTCTGCCAGATGGTTTTTTTCCGGTTGGAGATCATCCCTTCGTTTTCATCCAGCTTGGGGGCAATTTCCAACATGGTATTGCCGGTATTACCGATAACCTGCAGGCCGTCCAATAAAATCTGCTTAAAAGAAACCGGCGCTTTTTCCTGTTTCGGCTTGGCTTCCGCCACCTGAAGATTTTTGAGCACCTTTTCCCGCAGCGCCGGCCCGTCGTTGGAATAATCCTCTTTAATAACTTCTTCGATCAGGTCGGGATAAAACACCCGGCCGGGCATAGCGGAATTAAATTTCCTTTTGATATTCCCCAGGACGGCGTCTTCTGCCTTCATCTTCGCCGTAATAGCGGATCGCAGATCAGATTTGTAAGATTCCCGCTGATAATCGCTGAGCATCCTGAGACAAGCCATACAGGTCCCGGTGGTTCTGGAAAGCTTGTTCAGGGATTCATTAAAAAGGCTGGTAGTCATGGGGTCCAGTCCGTTTTTTGCGGACAAGGTCAGTTCCATCATCGCCTTGGTCATGGCAAACGGAGAATCCAATGAAAGATGGGCCCAGTCAATAAATTTTATCAGCCCCGCAATCCGCTTGATCCGGTCCAGGGTAAGGAATTCCACATTAAACTGGTAGAAATTAACCAGAAAATCCAGTTGGTTGTCGTAGTTGGACAGGCGGATAGTCAGCTTATCTACCCGTTCCGCCTCACTAAAAACGGAAGATTCAGGCACTTCCAATTCGCTGATTCTGGATTCCTGCTTGTAGGGGTCCTCGTGGATGAGTCCTTTTTTAAGAAAAACATTGTAAAGCGTAGCGTAGGAAACCTGAAACGTCCGTAGTTCCGCCTTAAATTTGATTAATTCAGACTTTTCAATCCAATCGGCCCGGGCACGCAATGCTTGAGAGAGCAGATCTAGATAGCTTTCGTTATCTGCCATTGCCTTAAAGTATGCACAAATTCGCGCAACAAAGCAATGTACCGGGGTAAACGCGGCAGGGCATCGGCATTTACTCGTGAACAAGTGTATGAAGGTTCATTCCTCCATATCAATCCAGCGGGGGAGCCAAAGAACAGGGGAGGCCCCGCTTGCCTTGCGCCGGTAAAGCAGGGGTTTTTACATGAAGCTTTTACGGCGCAAGGCTTCGGTCAAGTGTCCTCCCCTGTCCTTTGGCTCCTCCGCCAGTTCACTTTGTTGTGTTCAACCAGCCTTTATATCGCAACAAACGTCGTTGTCCTGCCGGAGATGGAGGGATCAGGGAAAAAGCCTGCAGACGCTATGCAGACATCGGTAACTTTGCCGGTAGTAAACGCCGATGCCCTGTCGGTAGAACAGCAATTCCAAATTCAAAAAAAATGACAGTTCAACCTAAAAATGGTCAAAGGTACCGGCAGCAGTACAAAACCGTACCGGCAGATGTTTGACCATTTTTTACCTTGAAAACCCCTTGGTATAAGGTAATTCACGATGAAGATACCAGCGAAAAGAGAGGCGAAACATGCGGTGAGGGGTGTCGGTGGAAAGAATCTGGGGTGGGGGCCCCGGATTTTTCCAGCCGACAGGACCCCTGATGAATTTTTAACGTCTCTTTTCGGATTTGGAATTTTGAATTCGGAATTACTGCCGGCGCGGCAGATTTGAATTGACGGAGCCGGACTGTCAAAAACAGGCAAAAATATTTCCGGCCGCATTATTTTTGTAAAAAAAATGTAAAAGAGATTGACATTTTTTTTATTTTCCGCTTTCATTTTTTTAAATGTGCTGTATATTATTAGCATAAGCAATGTGATGTGAGGAGGTTCTTTTGAGAAAGTCGAAAGCCGGATTAAAAAGCGTTTATTTCTTTGGAAAGGGCAGGGCCGAAGGCGGCGCCGGAATGAAAGAGATTCTTGGCGGCAAGGGCGCTAATCTTGCGGAAATGACCGGCCTGGGAATCCCTGTTCCCCCCGGATTTACTATTTCCACCGTCATCTGCGCCGCGTATTACGATAACCGGGGGGATTTCCCCCCCGGATTTGAAGAAGAGGTACTGTCCAGCCTTACCAAACTTGAAAAAATCATGGGTAAAAAATTGGGCGATCCTGCGGACCCCCTGTTAGTATCGGTCCGCTCCGGAGCGGCGGTTTCCATGCCCGGCATGATGGATACGATTCTGAACCTGGGGATGAATGACCAGGCCGTGCAGGGGCTTGCCGGTAAAACCGGTAATTCCCGTTTCGCCTGGGACGCGTACCGCCGTTTTATCCAGATGTACGGGGACGTGGTTATGCAGGTTCCCCATGAATTATTCGAAAAAGCTATTACCGATCAAAAAAAGAAACGGGATGTGGTTCTTGATACGGATTTGAGCGCCGCGGACCTTGAGGAACTGGTAGCCGTTTATAAAGAAATTGTGCGTAATGAAAAGGGCGTTGATTTTCCCCAGGACCCCCTGGAACAGTTGTGGGGTTCCATCCGCGCCGTTTTTGGTTCCTGGATGAACGAAAGGGCCATCCGGTACCGTTCCCTGAATAATATAAGGGACCTTATGGGGACTGCCGTTAACGTTCAGTCCATGGTATTTGGGAATTTTGGCGAAGATTCCGGCACCGGGGTCTGTTTTAGCCGAGATCCTTCCACGGGAATTAACGAATTTTACGGCGAATATCTGATGAACGCCCAGGGGGAAGACGTGGTGGCGGGAATCCGCACCCCGGAAAAGCTTGCCACACTGAGCCAGAGGAATCCTGAAATTTACCGGCGGCTGGTGGATATTAAAGACCTGCTGGAGAATCATTTCCGGGATATGCAGGATATGGAATTTACCGTTCAGCAGGGGGTTCTCTATATTCTCCAGACCCGCAGCGGTAAGCGCAGCGGAACGGCGGCGGTACGCTGCGCCATTGATATGGTGCAAGAAAAACTTATCGACAAAAATACCGCTATTCTGCGGGTCAGCCCCGCCCACCTGGATCAACTGCTCCACCCGATGATCGATCCCGGCGCCCTTGAAAATGCCGTTTCCATAACCCGGGGGCTTAACGCCTCCCCCGGCGCCGCGGCGGGCAGAATTGTTTTTACCGCCCAGGATGCCGAAAGCTGGCATAACCGGGGGGAAGAGGTGCTGCTGGTCCGCAAGAATACCAGCCCCGAAGACATCGGCGGCATGGCGGTTTCCCAGGGGGTCCTTACTTCTACCGGCGGCATGACCAGCCACGCGGCGGTGGTGGCCCGCGGCATGGGAATTCCCTGCGTAGCGGGGGCTACCGGCGTGTCGGTCATTGATAACACGGTGGTCATTGGGGGCAGGCTCTTTAACGAAGGGGACTGGATCACGATTGACGGTTCTACCGGCGACATATACGCCGGAAAACTTTCCCTTTCGGCGCCGGAAATTTCCCCGGAAATGAATACCTTCCTTGGCTGGTGCGACGAAGTGCGGGAATCTTCCAAACGGGGAAAAATCCGGGGCTTTAAGGTCCGGACCAACGCCGATCAGCCGGAAGACGCCAAACGTGCTTTTGCCTTCGGCGCCGACGGGGTTGGGCTTTGCCGCACGGAACACATGTTCTTTGACAAGGAAAAGCTTATCCACTTTAGGGCCATGATCGTGGCGGATACGGAGGAAGAACGGAAACTTCAACTTGGTAAAATACTTCCCCTGCAGCGGCAGGATTTCTTCGGCATCTTTAAAGCTATGGAAGGCCGCCCGGTAACTATTCGGCTGCTGGACCCCCCGCTCCACGAATTTGTGCCCCATACCCGGGAAGAAGTAGAAGAACTTGCCCTTAATTTGGGGCTGAGTACGGAAAAATTGCAGCCCAAGATTGACCGGCTTCGTGAATCAAATCCCATGCTGGGACACCGGGGCTGCCGTCTTGCCATTACCTACCCTGAAATTTACGACATGCAGGTAGAGGCTATTGCCCGCGCCGCCGCCGACTGTATTAAACAGGGTATTCCGGTGGAACCGGAGATTATGATTCCCATTGTGATAACTGCCCGTGAATTAAAATTGCTGCGCCCCAACGTAGAGGCGGTGCTGCAGCGGGTATTTGAGGAAGAAGGGCTCGATGTGCCGCCGGTTCATATCGGTACCATGATCGAAGTGCCCCGGGCGGCGATCCGTTCGGGCCATATCGCCAAATATGCGGATTTTTTCAGCTTTGGCACTAACGATCTGACTCAAATGACCTTTGCTTTTAGCCGGGACGATGCGGCGTCGTTCCTGCCCAGTTATCTTGAAAAGCAGGTACTGGACGTGGATCCCTTTAAGTCAATTGATGAGGAGGGTGTCGGCGATTTAATGCGCTTTGCCATTGGGGAGGGGAGGGCGGTAAAACCGGAGCTCAAAATAGGAATCTGCGGAGAACACGGGGGAGACCCCCAGACCATTGATTTCTGTTACCGCAGCGGTTTGAGCTATGTTTCATGTTCACCTTTCCGTGTGCCTCTGGCGCGTCTTGCCGGAGCGCAGGCGGTGATAAATAATTCCCTGGCTGCAGCCTCCGAAGATGATTCTGCCGGAAAGACCGGAACCGGGGAAAATAAATCCAAACTCCGGAGGGAGAAAAAATCTATGAGTGATGAAGAGAAAAAGACGACGGCAAGAAAGCCGGCCAGGAAAGCTGCGGCCGCCAAGACCGCTGCGGTGAAGAAACCCGGGCGGCCCGCCGCTAAAAAGGCTGCTGACGCCAAGACCGCGGCGGCAAAGAAACCCGGACGGCCCGCCGCCAAAAAGGCTGCTGACGCCAAGACCGCCGCGGCAAAGAAGCCCGGACGGTCCGCCGTCAAAAAGGCTGCTGACGCCAAGACCGCCGCGGTGAAGAAACCCGGACGGCCCGCCGCCAAGAAGACCGTAGCCGTCAAGGCCGCCGCGGCGAAGAAGCCCGGACGGCCCGCCGCCAAGAAGACCGTAGCCGTCAAGGCCGTTGCGGCAAAAAAACCCGGACGGTCCGCCGCCAAGCCGGAAGCGGAAAAGAAGACCCCCGGAAGGAGGGGGCGGCCCGCCGTTGCCAAGCCGGAAGCGGAAAAGAAGACCCCCGGAAGGAGAGGGCGGCCCGCCGTTGCCAAGCCGGAAGCGGAGAAGAAGACCCCCGGAAGGAGGGGGCGGCCCGCTATCGCCAAGCCGGAAGCGGAAAAGAAGACCCCCGGAAGAAGGGGACGGCCCGCGGGCTCAAAGAACCTTCCCAAGGCGCCGGTCGTGGAATCTCAGGCCGATATTATACCGAATGACGATGATATTTGGGCCGGTGTTAACGCCGGGAATCAGGTATCTTCCCCTCCCGCTGATTTTGGTTTTCCGAATGAGGGCGAAGGCGAAGAATAGCCGGCAGGAGAAACTGCGCCCTTAAAACCTGATACACGGCCTGGCCGTACAGCAAAAAAAATGCCCGCGGATTTTCCGCGGGTTTTTTATGCCGGATTGTCTAAAGACCGGATATCTGATAATATGAATCCGGTATAAATCAAACCTATGAATGGGGGTCGTGATGCAGTATGTTGATTTTGGTAAAACCGGTGTGAAGGTTTCCCGTCTGGGAATGGGTTGTATGAGGCTGCCTTCTCATGAAGAGAACGGGAAAACGGTGTTCGATGAGGAAGAATCCATTGCCCTTATTCACCGGGCTATGGAACTGGGGGTCAATTATTTTGATACCGCCCCGTATTATTGCGATAAACTCAGCGAGGTGTTTTTGGGCAAGGCATTGGCCCTGGACGGCCGCCGGGACAAGGTTTGGGTTTCCACCAAGAATCCTATCGAAAACGATTCCGGCGATGATTATGAAAAGCGTCTTGAGAATTCCCTGAAGAATCTGCAGACCGATCATATCGACTTTTATCATTTTTGGGGGGTTTCGCTGAACGCCTTCCTGACCAAGGTAAAGGCCAAGGACGGCCCCTTTGAGCGGGCGAAAAAACTCAAGGAGCAGGGGATAATCCGGCATATTTCTTTTTCTTTTCATGACCGGGAGGCGGGGGCGCAGGAAAGCGAAAAGCTTATTGAAATTCTGAAAAACGGCGAAGGGGTTCTGGAAAGTGTTTTGTGCCAGTACAACCTTTTGGATCGTGATAAAGAGCCCGGTATCGCCCTGGCCCGTGAAATGGGCCTGGGGACGGTAATCATGGGGCCCGTGGGCGGGGGGCGGCTGGGGGCCCCTTCGCCGGTGATCCAGGAGCTTATTCCCGGCGGGGTAAAAAGTTCCGCGGAGGTGGCCCTGCGCTTCGTGCTGGCCAACCGGAATATTAACGTCGCCCTTTCCGGGGTAAGCAATATTGTGCAGCTTGAGGAAAACGCCGCCGTTGCCTCCCGGACCGACGCCCTTTCCCCCCAGGAACTGGAAACCATAGACGCGGTACTCAAGGAGAATGAGCGTCTTGCGGGGCTTTACTGTACCGGCTGCAAGTATTGCATGCCCTGCCCCAAGGGTGTTAATATTCCGGAGATATTTACCATTATGAACTATCACCGGGTATACAAAATCACCGGTTTTGCGAAAAAATCCTATGCGGAGATTGGTAAAGTTCCCTGGCGGCAGTTTCAAAACGCCGCGGCCTGCATAAACTGCGGGGCCTGCGAGAAAAAATGCCCCCAGAGCCTTCCCATTAGGGAACAATTGAAGGAGACTCACCGGGTGTTGGCCGGTTAATAAACGTCCGCCCGGTAAGCCGGTTTTATGAACAATCCGCTGATTAAAACGCTTACGGGCCTGCGGGGAAACCCGCGGGCCTGTGTTTATACGGAGCCCATGTGGGGGCTCTCCATGAATCTCTGCCTGCCCTACGCATCGGTATACATGATCGCCCTGGGCTTAACGGATACGGAGATTGGGTTTATCGCGACGGTGTACATGCTGTCCCAGGTGGTTTTTGCCTTCCTGGGCGGCGCTATTACCGATAAGCTGGGCCGCCGCATGACTACGGCGGTTTTTGATTTTTTGGCCTGGAGTCTCCCCTGCATTATCTGGATTAGGGCGGAGAATTTTTGGTTTTTCTTTGTGGCGGCCCTGTTCAACGGTACCATGAAAGTAACCACTAATTCCTGGGACTGTCTTTTGGTGGAAGACGCCGAAAAGAGCCAGATTACCCGGATTTATTCGCTGGTCATCGTGTGCGGGCAGCTTTCCGCCCTGTTTGCCCCCATATCATCCATCCTGGTATCCCGGCTTACCCTGGTGCCCGCCATCAGGATTCTCTACGCCAACGCCTTTGTGGTGATGACCGCCAAGATAATCGTTTTGTACTGTTTTTCAAGGGAAACCCGGACCGGCATGGTCCGTATGCAGGAAACCCGGGGGAAGAGTCTCCTTTCCCTTATCGGGGGCTACGGCGAAGTGCTGCGGATTATCGGCCGGTCCCGGGGGACTATTTTTTCCCTTACCATCACCGCGCTGAGCGGCGCCGTGGGGATGATCAACACCACCTTCTGGCAGGTTATCGCCAGTAAGCGGCTGGGGGTCCCCGATTCCCTGCTGCCCTTTTTCCCCATGCTCCGTTCCCTTATCGCCCTGGCCTTTTTCTTTTGGGTTATTCCCCATATCACCAAGGTGGTCCTGAAGACCCCGCTGCTCCTGGGTTTTGCCGCCTATATGATAGGCCAGACCCTGTTGGTTTCCGCCCCCCAGACCGGGGTATTTACCTATGTTGTCCTCTGCATTTCCCTCTTTTTCGACGGGTTCGGGTTCGGCATACTGGCTATGCTTGCCGAATCCCTGGTGGCCCTCCACGTAAACGCCGCAGAACGGGCCCGGGTTATGGCGATTCAGCACATGATTATTATGTTTGTTACCTCTCCCTTCGGCTGGATTGGCGGAATCCTTTCGGAAATGTCCCGTGTCCTGCCTTTCGTCCTTAATATCTGCCTTTTGGGGATTGGTTTTCTGGTTACGCTGATTTACTACGCGAAGAATCCCGAAACGGAGGACGCGGGCGCTACCGGCTGATCCTGATGTTTTTAAGGGCGCAGCGGCTGCCCCTCCTGACCGAAAGCCCGGCGCAGCCGGAAAGATAGGGATTGCCGCCGTCCGTATAGGAGATATACTCCCGGCCGTCCACCGACACGGTAAAACGGTTCCCCCGGGCGGCAACGCTGATCGTATAGTCCCTGCCCGGCTCCCAGGCAAAGGGAACTTCCGCCAGACGCCGGTAGGGATTTTCGTTTTTTTCAAAGACCAGCCTGCCGCCTTCGGCAAAACCCGCCGCATAGGACCGGATTGCCCCCTGGACCCGGACGTTGACGTAGTGATCATTCCCGGTCAGGGGTTTGATGGTAAAAGACGCGGTGTAGTCCCCCCAGCCGTGGTGGCCGGTGTAGACCTCCCCAAAGTCGGTGCAGGAAAGATGAGCGTAACCGCCTTCCAGATACCAGAGCCCTTTAAGTCTTGAGAACTGCCGGATCTCCCGGTGGAGGCCGGTCCAGACTTCCTCCCTGGTTTTGGAAAGATCGATGCTGTAATCCGCCTGGCCGTCAAAATAGAGATCGTCAATAAGGCAGCATAGTTCACCGCGGCCGAAGGGTTCTTCCGGCATGTCAAAGACGAAACCTGCCTCATCAATAATTGCCCCTTCCAGGGCAGGAAGGGTAAAGGAAAGTTCCGCCCATTTGCTTTTTTCAAGGACCGTCTTTTCGCCGGTGATAAGGACGCCGCTTTCCGAATCATGGGCGTAGAGAGATGCCTGAACCGGCATTGCGTAGTCAGGGAGCATCACGCTGCCGTG
>JAIRXT010000161.1 GCA_031268125.1 Treponema sp.
GGGAAGACATTTCTTTGAGGAGCGTCCATGCCGCATCCCTCCGTTCCGGCGGGGCGCAGAGTACATAACCTTCGGCGAAACTCATGGTAAGGCCGTCTCCGGGGAACATAGACCAGCCGACTTTTGCATCAAAACCGGGAAGGGTTTTTTGCGTATTGGAGAAATCGCCGATCATCCACGGGCCATTGGAGATAATAGCGGCCTGCTCTATAAGAAAATTGTTGGCGGCATTGGCGTACACCGCTCCCAGCGCATCGGGAGTGGTATATTTTTGGAGACACCGTTGTATATCTGTAAGGCCGGCGATCATTTCCGGTGTCTGGTAGGTTTGGGGATACCTGGTGTTCATAAACGCCTGGCCGGCGGCCCCGCGGGAAGCGACCATCGCCGATAAAATAAGATTTGTAGTCCACTGGTTTTCGCCGGTCATCAGCGCAAGGGGCGCAACGCCGATAGCCCTGAGTTTTTCGCAGTTGCTGAACCATTCGTCCCATGTTTTTGCGGGGCTTATTCCCGCCAGGCGGAACAATTCTTTGTTATAGTAATAGCCCAAAACCTGGGTAGTGGTTGCAATCGAATAAACCTTGCCGTCGATAGTATTGGCGGCAATGGCGGCCGAACCAATAACGTTGTCCCGGAAATCAGGATCGCTGTCCAGGTAAGGTTTGAGATCAACGGCCTGGCCGTTCTGAATTGCCAGCGTGCGGACACCGTCTTTTCCGTCAACCACGTCGGGCAGTTCCCTGGTAGCAGCCAGAACCTTCATCTTGTCGGCATACAGGGTATCGCTGGGCAGTTCTTCAATTCTAAGATCAATTTCACCTTTGTATTTTTCAGTAAAGCGCCGGTAAAAGGAATTCCACGCGGGAGCGCCCAGGTGGGTTCCTACCGCATAATGGGGATAATTAATTACAATCCCGCCGGACGCGGACTCGCCCTGCTTGCTGCATCCGGTAAACGCAATAACTCCGCTTGTAACAAGCAATAAACATATTATCGCTTTCTTCATATCAGCCTCCTCGATATTAAAACCCAAATTGAAAATTAGCTTTCAGCTATACATAGCTGAAAACCCGGTTCTGAGAAAATCTATAATAATAAATTGTCGGGCGGTCTTTTCCGATTGTCAAGCAATTTTCTGCTAAAAAAGCGGTTTTACGCCGGTAAGGTGAAAAATCGCAGGGGTTTGCAAAACCGGGCGGGTTTTAGTGCAGCAGATTATACAAAAGCGCAAGAACGCAGATAAAGACGAGGGCGGCGAAAAGGTAAATCCAAAAAGGCAGAGCCGTTTCCCCGGACTGTTCCCGGTATCCGTTTGTTTTGAAAGTTTTACCCGCCTTTTGGGGAACGACAGAATAACCGCAGGACGGGCATCCCCGGACAAAATCTTCGTCCCTGCCGGTGAAACCGCATTTTGGGCAGTGTACGGAGGCAAAGAATCTTCCGCAGGCGGGGCAGTTTTTTGCCGTCATGTCCACTTCGGCGCCGCAGTTGTCGCAAAAAAACCGGGGCTTTTTTGTGCCCATTATCGTTCCGCCTACGCTATCTTCGATACGCTCTGGCGGGGAATTCCAAAATGTTTTCCCGGGGCAAATCCCCGCCCCAAATGTTACATTACCGCAATTTAGTGTTTACAGGCCGCTAGGTTTTGCCTGCTTCCGCCTTGGGCTTGCTTTCGGCGTTTTTACCGCCTTCTGCGGCGCTTCCCGGGTTCCCGGCCGCCGGCTTGGCGGCAGCGGGGGCTTTGTTGTCCTTTTTTACCTTGGAAGACGTCCCGCCGGAGCCTTTGTTCTTATCGGTAACGTAAAAGCCGGAACCTTTAAAGATAATGCCGGTCCCCCCGTTGATAAGGCGGCGCACTTCTTTTCCGCATTGCGGGCAAACCTTAACCGGTTCATCACTCATATTCTGAAAAACCTCGAAGGTATGGCCGCAGGTTTTACATTCGTATTCGTAGGTAGGCATAGCTGTTCCTGGCCCTTTTCTTAGTCGGTTACTGTATAACCAGATTTCCTTGTGAATATACCGAAAACTGGTTGAAAAGTAAAGCAATGTCATGTTCATTCAGGGGAGGGCTGTGCAGGGTGATGTAAGCGCCCTGTTGTTCCGCCGGCCGGGTAAAGAAGATGTTGAGGAGTTTGATGGTTTCCTGGTTCCCCTGGCTCCCGGAACGAAGGATAAAAAGCCGGGCGGTGGAATAGAGGGTCATGAAGGTACGGGCGCTGGCTTCCGACGGGGTCCTGATTTGCAGCCGGATCTCGTACAGCGTTTCCTGGTTTTCCGCGGCGGGGAGAGCGGGAACTGCGGCCTCCTGAGTGTTTTGCGGGTCCGCAAGGCCCGTACCCGGCAGGGCTGAAAGGGCGGCCATAAGCTGTTCCGCGGGGATACGGATGGGAAGGCGCAGCATTCCCAGAAACCGGTCCAAGGGCTCCGCGGGGTTTTCCATCCACAGGGCCAGGGGGGCATCCTCCCGGAAGGCGTTGAAGCCTTCGGGAATGTCGATTCCCGGCCCCTGGGCGTAGGGACCGGCCGCTATAACCGCCTCCCCGGTTGCCGGGGAAAGCGCCGCCGTTTCCGCCGGGGCGGGGCCGAACCCGGCCGTTTCCAGGGCGGCAAAGGCCCGGCCCCGTTCCAGGGCCAGGGAAAGGCGGCGGCCGGCGGAGTACCAGTAGGACTTTCCGGCGGCGGATCGCTGCCGTTTCCATTCCTTGCTCATACCCAATGCCATACCGGCCCTGAAGCTGGGATAGTCCCCCCAGGCTACGGCCCGGATACTCCGGGAGTACAGGGCCGCCGCGGCAAAACGGGTCTTGTCCAGAATTTCGCCCAACTGGGCGGAGTTGTAGCCCCCCAGATTGACCTGGTTCAGGATTGGCCGGGCCGCCGGCACATTAATAAAAAGGTAGGCCGCCGCCCCCCCGTCCAGGGGGATTTTTTGTTCCGGCAGGGGGTCCTGGCTCCGGGGAACCGAGGCGCAGGCGGTCAGAATCAGCAGCAAAAAGGCTCCAGGCGCTTTGTTGAGTTTTTTAAGGGTTCTGTTATAGCTTTTCAATTTTTACCAGCCATTGTTCGTCTCCCGCTTCCAGGGGGACCTGCCCTTCAACAATGCCCCAGGCAACATCCCGGGCCAGGGTTTCCCCGGCCGCCAGGGACGCGAAACTCTCCCACGCTGTCTTGAGACGGTCCGGCCCGTGGAGGACCATGCGTATCCGGTCCGTAACTTCCAGAGCCAGTTCCTTGCGGAGGTTCTGGACCCCCCGTATCAGGTCCCGGACGTCCCCTTCCTGGGAGAGTTCCGGGGTAATTTCCGTATCCAGGCCGATGGTAAGGGTCCCCTCGTTAAGGACCCGGAGGTTCGCCTTTTCCTGCCGGCGGATATCCAGTTTTTCCGCGGTAATCTCCACCGTCCGCGGCGGAGCATCCCGGCCCGCCACGTCGATGGCCAGGGTGGCCCCTTCCAGAAGGCTCTGAATTTCCGCCTGGCTGAAGGTCTCGATCTTGGCCGCCGCGTCCTTCATGTCCTTGCCCAGTTCCTTACCCAGGACCCGGAAATTGGCCTTAACCTGGTACTCCACCAAATCTTCTTCGTTGTCCCCAAAGATCACGTCCTTGACGTTCAGTTCCTCCCGGATGATCTCTTCCATTTCCAGGAGGACCTTCTTTTCTTCGCCGTTCCGGGTAACCAGTTCCACCATCCGCAGGGGCTGGCGGACCTTGATGTTGTACTGGGACCGCAGGGACCGGCCCATAGAGACCGCGTGCCGCACCGCGGCCATCCGGTATTCCAGTTCCCGGTCCCGCCGCCCCTCCCGGAGGACGGGGAAATCCTCCAGGTGGATCGATTCCTGTTCCGCCGGGCTGCGGAGGTTCTGCCAGATTGCCTCCGTGGTAAAGGGCATAATCGGGGCCGCCGTCTTGATCAGGGTTTTGAGCACCGCGTACAGGGCGGCGTAGCCTTCCTGTTTGTCCGCGTCGTTCTCGCTTTTCCAGAAGCGGCGGCGGGACCGGCGGATATACCAGTTGTTGAGCAAATCGATGAATTCCAGGATGGGGTCCACCGCCCGGCTCATGTCGTAGGCGTCCAGGGCCGCCCCCACCCGTTCCACCAGGTTTTCCGCCTCCGAGAGGATCCACTTGTCCAGGGGGTTGGCGGGGTCCTCCGGCGCGGCGGCGGGGCTTATGCCGTCGATGTTGGCGTAGGTAACGTAGAAGCTGTAGGCGTTCCACAGGGGGAGGATGATGCTCTTGAGTACGTCCCGGACCCCCTCGTCGCTGTAGCGGAGATCGTCGGCCTTTACCAGGGCGGAGTGGACCAGGTAAAGCCGGAGGGTATCGGCGCCGTAGGTGTTGATAAGCTCCATGGGGTCCGTGTAATTCCGCAGGCTCTTGCTCATCTTTTTGCCGTCCGATGCCAGGACGATGCCGCCGACCACGCAGTTCTTAAAGGCGGGGTGTTTGAACAGCGCCGCCGCCAGGACCGTGAGGGTGTAGAACCAGCCCCGGGTCTGATCGAGGCTTTCCATAATAAAATCCGCCGGGAAATGGCTGTCAAAAAATTCCTTGTTCTCAAAGGGGTAGTG
>JAIRXT010000171.1 GCA_031268125.1 Treponema sp.
AGGCTTACACAGCGGCCGTCCTCGGTCCAGCTATGGCAGACCCCCGCGGGGACGCCGGCCCCGAAGGACGCCTTCCCCCGGCCGGAAACCGCCCTCCCCTGCTCTTCCCCGCTGCCGGAAGAAGCACAGGAAGCGTCGTATTTTGCCGCCCCCGCCAGAATCGTTAGCTTTTCCCCAATCTCCATGCCGGCACTATACACCCATATAGTTTCCGCGGCAAGCCGTCAGATACCTTAACGAAGCTTAAAATTCAGCGGGTAACGGACCCGGGCGGGAACATTCTGCCCGTTAACCTTGGCAGCCCCCCGGACCTATATTTTATAATACCAGTCATCAGTAATGGCCTTTAAAAACTGGACGGTACGTTCCTTTTGCGGACGGATAAAAATATCATCCGGCGTACCTTCTTCCACCACCAGCCCTTCATCTATAAAGACCACATGATCGGCGATCTTCCGTACAAAATTCATCTCGTGGGAAACAATCAGCATGGTCTGTCCCTGGTCGGAAAGCTGTTTGATAACCCCCAGCACTTCTCCTATCCATTCCGGATCCAGGGCGCTGGTAGGCTCATCAAAAAGAATGATCCGCGGATTAAGCGCTACCGCCCGGGCAATGCCGACCCGCTGCTGCTGTCCCCCGGAAAGTTCCGAAGGGTACTGATTAAAATATTCTTCCAGTCCCACCCGTATCAGAGCGGACTTTGCCTCTTGTTCCGCCTGGCTCTGTTTTTTCTTCTGCACTGCCCGGAGGCCCAGTTCCACATTACGCAGGGCGGTCATATTCCTGAACAGGTTGTACTGCTGAAAAACCATGCCTGTTTTTCGCCGTACCGAAAGGGTATCCCGGCCGGAATGCTTTTTCAGGGAGATGTGGAAGTTGTCAATGGCAAGTTCTCCCTCGTCGGCCCGTTCCAGACAGTTAAGGCACCGCAGCAGGGTTGTTTTTCCCGATCCGGAAGGGCCGATTACGGCCACTGTTTTTCCGTCTTCGACCAGAAGATCAATGCCCCGGAGTACTTCCTTGTTTCCGAATTTCTTATGCAGATTGGTAAGGTGTATCAATTTACTCCTCCTTTCATATGAAGCCGCACCTGCTTTTCCGCAATTCCGGTCAACCGTTCTATCAGGATGGTTATTGCCCAGTAAACCAGGGCTACCGCGCAGTAGGCTTCCAGGTAGCGGTAATTTCCGGCGGTCTTCATGGCCGTTCCCTGGATCATTTCGATGATGCCCAGGAGGTAGGCCGCCGAAGAACCTTTAACGATACCGATAAATGAGGAACCGACGATGGGGATTGCCACCGGCAGGCTTTGAGGAAGCACGATATGGCGGATGACATGGAATCCGGTTAGCCCTACCGAATATCCCGCCTCGTATTGTCCCTTTTCCACCGATAACAGGGCAGACCGAATCCCCTCGGATAAAAAACCCGCCGCATCCAAGGTCAACATAATTACTACCACTCCCAGCTTATTCAGCGTAAGCTGATCGAGTCCTAAAATATCGTATACTGCTTTGGTAATGAAATAAGCTACAAACATCTGCAGCAGCAGGGGGATTGAACGCAGCGTTGTTACATAGATCTGGGCGAAACGCTGCCACCCGGGGATACGGTAAATCCGGCACAGGGCCAGGACAGTTCCCAAAACAACCCCTCCCGTCAGGGGAACTACGCTGAGCAGGGTAACTACCGGAATATACGACAGGGCAACGGTGATTTCGTATAAAAAGAAAGCAGGATCAAAAGATATTCCCATGCTCAACCCCTTTTTACGGAAGGATTGTAGCCTCCGCCCCGATCCAGGCTTTTAGACAGGAGGTTCATTCCCCGCTCCAGAAGCATACAAAGCACAAAAAAGACACAGGCCGCCCCGATATAGCCTTCCATTTCCCGAAAGGTGGCGGAGATCACGGAGCCGCTCTGCCCCCGGAACGAAGCGGTCGCGTTGGTAGAAGCCATGCCCATGATGTCCAGAATACCCGCTGCGCTGTAGGCCAGGGACGTGTCTTTAAGAAGGCTGGAAAGACCGTTTGCTATGCCCGGAATACTGATTCTAAGCGCCTGAGGCAGGATGACATAGACCAGGGACTGCAGTTTAGTTAAGCCCACCGAATAAGCCGCTTCCTGCTGTCCCGCTCCAACCCCGGATACGGAGGCCCGCAGTGTTTCTGACAGGAAAGCGGCGCTGTTCAAGGCGTAGGCCAGGATAACAAAAATAATGGGCGGCCAGTAACGGCCCGCGTTATAGCCGGTAACGCGCCAGATAAGGCTGGGCAATAGCAGGTTACAGATAAGCAGTTGTATCAGAATTGGTGTTCCCCTGACAAACGATATGTAAAACCGGGCCGCCTGCCATACTATGGGGACCTTGTATAACTGAACCGCCGCCAGGATAAAAGCCAGAATAACACCGGCGGAAAAGGCCCCGGCGGTAATGCCCAGGGTAACCGGAACACGGCCTATGATGCGGAACAGCGTTGTAACAAAAAAGGACCAGCTAAAAAAATTCATACCCTCTCCTTTTTTTGAATGGAAAACCGGAGGCGCCCTGCTGTTGTGCTTCGGCCCCCGGTCTACTGTTAATCCTTAACGATAAAATCCCCTCCCAGCCATTGGTGGGATAGTTGTACCAGCGTCCCGTCGTTTTTAAGTTCCTCCAGGGCGGCATCAAAGATCTGCCGCAGTTCCCCGCCGGTCTGTTTGTTGAACAGGTAGTAGGTGTTGGAATTGTCCACTGGCTTGTTGGATGCCCGGATTTTAGCCCCGTATTCCCGCTTGTAGCTTTCGATGTTGCGTATCATGCTCACCATCGCGTCTGCCCTGCCGGTCGCAATATCTTCCAATGCCAGGGCGGTGGTTGCCTCGAAAATGATGTTAAAGGGCCTGCCGTGATCCTCGTTCCACTTGTTAGTTATGTAGTAGCTGTTGTTGGTGGTGCTGGTCGAGACCACGGTCTTCCCTTTAAGGTCCTCAAAGCCGTTGATATCGGCATCGTCTTCCCGGGCCGCAATGTACTGGGGGAATGTGGTGTAGCCCACTTTGCCGTAGAGGTACTTCTGATCCCGCTCTATGTTGTATTCGTACTGGTGAACCGCCACGTCGATTTTTCCCGATTCCAGCGACAAAAGGATGTTCGCAAAATCATAAATCTGGTAGCTCAGGGTGAATTCGGGGTGCCGGGCGTCAATTTCATCCAGCACTGTCTTCTCAAACCCTGTAAGCCGGTTGTTCTCATCCAGAAACCAGTAGGGATTGTAGGCGGAACCGGCGCCGATGATGATCTCCCGGGGTCTCCCCCCGGACGATCCCGAATGGGCGGATGAACCGGCGGCGCCGGCGATCGCGATAACCGTGGTAAGCAACAGGGCGGATACGACCGGTACTTTGCCATTTTTCATGGTAAACTCCTTATAATATTATTCCTATCGTTTTAGTACTAATATTAAAACGATAGATTTACTAGGAATTTACCGGAAAAAAATCAGTTTGTCAAGGGAACTGTCAAATTTTCTTCAAACTTTTTTCAATTCTGTCCAGAGCCTCCGCAAGCATGGCCCGGGTGGTCCCGAAATTTATCCGCACGTATCCTTCAAGCCCAAAGGGTTTACCGTCGTTGGGGAGGATCTTCGGGTATTCCTGGAGCCAATGGTAGGGATTATTGATACCCAGGGGGCGGAAATCGATCCACTGGAGGTAGGTTCCCTCTACATGGGTAAATTTTGCGGCGGGGGCGATTTCCCCAAGCCGTTTTTCAAGGTAATCCCGGTTTCCCCGCAAGTAATCCACAAGCTGAAGCCGCCATTCACGGGATTGGCCGTAGGCGGCTTTTGCCGCGGCGACATTGAGAATTCCCGGGTGCGGCAGGGCATAGCAGGTTTTGGTAAATTCCTCCCGCAATCTTTCGTTGGGGATGACGGCGAACCCCAGGGGAAGCCCGGCAAGGTTGTAGGTTTTCCCGGGTCCCATGATGGTGATACTGTGTTCCGCAGCCCATTCGTCCACGGTAAACCAGGGAATATGGGGCCGGTCATAAACCAAGCCGCAATGGGCTTCGTCGGAAATGACGATAAGGTTCCTTTCCCGGGCAAAGGCGCTTAATTCGGCCAATTCTTCCCGCTTATACACCCGTCCCACCGGGTTATGGGGGTTGCAGAGGTAAAAAAGCCGGACATCTTCCCCGCAGCGTACTCTGAGATCTTCAAAATCAATCTCATAGTGCTCGTTGGTGTTTTTAAGGGGGGACAGGATGGTTTTTTTGCCTGCTCTAAGGGGAGCGGCCAGCAATACATGGTAATTGGGTGTGTTGATCAGTACCGGCCCTTCCCGTAAATGGCTTACTGCGGCAAGAACCGGCACAATGGCGGGGAGCAGGACCACCCAGTCCTCCTGAATTGCCGCATGGTATTCATCCTGGAACCATTGCTTGATTACCCCGGGAAATTCCGGGTCCCTGCCGTAGCCGAAGACGCCGTGGCCTGTCTTTTCCCTGATAGCTTCAATGATGGGCGGTGCGGACCTGAAATCCATATCCGCCACGAACATGGGTAGTACCCCGCTGCCCGCAGTATCCCATTTAACACTGCCGAAACCCCGCCGTTCCACGGGTATGTCAAAATC
>JAIRXT010000196.1 GCA_031268125.1 Treponema sp.
GCTGTTCCAAAACTCCAGTTTTGGGATTGGCTCCCCTTATTTAGTGTTTACAGGGTATTAGCTACTCGTCCAGGGGGTTTTTTCTTTCCCTGCCAATACCGGACCCAATATGTATATCGGGAAGCTTGGGCCGGGACTCCGCGGCGGCTTTGTTTTCCGTCCTGATGGCATCGAACACTTCCTGCCGGAATACCTTGACCGACCGGGGAGCTTCTACCCCCAGGCGGACCTGATCGCCCCGGACCTCGATGATCGAGACAGAAATATCATCCCCGATCATAATTTTTTCATTGGTTTTTCTGGATAGTATAAGCATGGGCCTACCTCGCCGGCTGAGCGGCCGGCCGGGCGGCGATTTCCGCCATGATGTCGTGTTTGGTCTTCCAGCGGGGATCGCTGAGGATGGCCTGCTTCCCTTCCCGTGTCTCCCGGTTGATCGCCAGGGGCCCCTGAAGGTTGATGGTCATGGGGCCCTCCGCGGGGATTGTAACGATGGTAAATATAAGGGCCTTCTCCGGGGTATTGATGCCGATATCCGCCAGTTCTTCGTTGTCTATACTCAACTCGTAATCGGGGCGGATTAAAAAGGGATCTATCAAAACAAAGGCCACCTGCTCCCGCTCGACCGACTGGAGCCAGTAGAAGGGCTGCTGTTCCGCATCCAAAAGCACGTAGTTTTTGACTTCCTCAAAGCCGAAAAGACCCCGGGGAAATACGATTCTCTGCTTTTCTTCCACCTCGATAGACCCATAGGCCTTGGTCTGCACTTTCACCTCACACTCCTGTAAAGCCGGTAGCACCGGTTAAATCAGCGCAAAAAATCCAGCAGGGTTTGGGGAAGGACCTTTGCCGCCGTTTGCAGGGCCGCCCGGTGGGCAAGGTCCAGCATCCCCAGTTCCGTGGCGGCATCCACAAGATTTATCCCCATCTCCCGGTCCAGTTGGGCGGTTACGTCGGGAATTTCCTGGTTCAGGCGCTGCCAGGTCATCTCCGCCCGTTCCTCCCGGCTCCCGATCTCGGAAATTCTGGCGTTCAGGTTTCCCAGGGCCAGATCGATGCCCCCAATCCCCAGGCTGCCGGCGAATTCCTGATCCCCCCGGTACAGGGCGTCCCTTAGGCGGATTACCATGTCGAACATGGAACCGCCGGCGGTCCGGGCGTTATCGCTCCAGTTGGGGGCGCCCCCTTCGGGGTTCCCCCGGATAATCCCCAGGTCCTGAAGCACCTGGGACCCCTGCCGGTCCTCCAGACGGATAAGGTGGGCGTTGGTACCCTCCAGGGCAAGGCCCCGGCTCTGGGGGTCCTGGTAGGCCTTAACCGGAGCGGGGGAATCGTTTACCTTGGCAATAATAGCCTGCACCGTATCCCCCATACTCAGCGGTATCTCCACACCGTCAACAAAGATGCTGGTATCGGCGGCAACCCGGTATTCACTGGCATCCAGGCTGGAAATAACCTGCATCTTCTCCGCCCAAAAGGCTTCGCCGCCTGAAATATCCAGTTCCGTATAAGCCCCGTCGCTCATCTCGGCCCGGCGGGCGGCGCCTGCTCCCCGGTACTCCACCCGGACCACCATGTTCTCCCCGCCCCCTTCCACAGTACCTTCTACAATGCGGAAAGGTTCGGAAAGGGCCCGGTCCCCGGCAAAAAGCTGCTTGCCGTCCGGTCCCTGGGCGTTGGAAATGGACGCTAGTTCCTTGAGCAGTTCGTTTATCTCCCCCGCCATAATTTTAAGATCGTCCGGCGCGTAGGTTCCGTGGGCCCCCTGGACCGCCAGGTCCCGTACCCGCTGCAGCACGGTATTGGCCTCGTTCATGTAGTCGTAGGTGATCTTAAAATGTTCCCGGGCAAAGTAGGTGTTTGTCTCAAAGCGTTCCAGCCGGGCCAGGTAGGACTGGTAACGCACCGCGTGGCTTGCGGCCAGGGGATCGTCCCGCAGTTCCCGGATCCGGGACTGGCCGGCAATTTTTGCCTGGATGTTGTTCAGCCCCTCCTCCTGCCGGCGCAGGTAGTACTGCATGTCGTTATTCGACATGTCCGTAGAAACCCGTCTCATATTGCACCTCTCATAGTGTACCCCTCATTTATGACACACCCATCCTGATCAGCGTATCCAGCAGGGAATTCACCGTGGTAATAAACCGGGCCGCCGCCGCGTAACCGTGCTGGTACTTGATCATGTTGGAAAGTTCCTCGTCGATATTCACCCCGGAAATAGAATCCCGCATACCCCGTAACTGCTTCATGATCAGGTTCTCCGTTTCCAGAGCCCGGCTGGTCTGTTCCCCCAGCATACCGATCCGCCCCGCCGCGTCGGCAAAGTAATCGTCAAAAGTACCAAGCCGCCCCACCATCACCGGGGTGTTGCGAATCGCCGCAATGGCCGCGGCGGCATCCCCGTTCCCCTGATTGGCGCTGTGCCCGTTAAAGCCGAAACCGGAGGCCACGGAACCGGGGTCCCGCAGCAACGAGGGGTTTACCTCGATCCAGCCGGAAGGGTGGGCGATAGGGGCCAGCGCGTAATTTTCCGCACCCCCCCGCAGCGCCGCCACCGCATCGGCCTGGGCCCAGTCGTAGGTCCCGCCGGGACCGGGACCGGCAAAAATCCCCGCATAACCGCCCAAAAAGTGCCCGGAATCTTCGATATGGCGGATCACAAAATCAGGGTTCTGCCGGTCCAGCCCTTCCACCGTCGAGGCGGCGGTAGCTTTAAGGGAAAGAAACCCGTCCCGGTTGAGCCGGGCCGCCACCTCCGCCCCGGAATTGTTGATTCTGGTAACAATATCCTGCACCGTGTCGGTGGAATAATAGGGAACCTGTACGTTCCCGCCTTCGGGACCGGAAAGGCTGAGCTCCCCTTCAAGCCCCACCTGGGCCTGGCTCTCCAGGGCATTGGTCCCGTTGATCCGGTAGATGTAACTGGTATCGTAGGTGCCGTCCCCGTCCCGGTCGTAGTTCCCGTTCACGTTGGTAACAAAGGGATATTCGGAAAAAAAATTGTTTCCCGTAGCGCCGTTGATGCCGTAGCCCTCCCGGTGAACCTCGTTTACCAGGTCGGCAAAATTCATGGTCATGTTGTCCAGGGTCTGAATCTCGTCTTCGATGGTTACGTCCCGCATTTCCACCAGGGCGGCCAGACTCCCCCCCCGGAACTGAATTTGCTCCCCGGTTTCCTGCCAGATGATCCGGGAGTAACCTTCGGTATCCGTGTTCCGCTCCAGACCGAACTGCCGGCCGATTTTCCCCTGGACCAGCACAAAGCCCGCGGTATGGACCATAAATTCGTCGGGGTCCCGGTTGTCCACCGTTACGTCGATGACGGACGAAAGTTTATCCACCAGCAGATCCCGCCGGTCCAAAAGATCGTTGGGGTTATCTCCCTGGGCCTTCACCCTGGTAATATCCCCGTTCAGGGCGGCGATCTCCCGGGAAATCTCGTTTACCCGGCCTACGGTAAGCTGAATATCCTCGTCGGCCATAGTCTGGAAACCCTTCAATGCCTGATAGCGGCGGTGAATCCCATCGATAAGGGTCTTCCCCCGTTCCAGCACCGCGGTCCGGGGGGCGGTATCCGCAGGATATGCGGCCAGTTCCTGCCAGGCATCCCAGAATTCGTCCATCTTGCTGCGGATGGATTTTTCGCCGGGTTCCAGGTAGACATTGTCCATCATCCTGATATAGGGGTCCCGGGCCTGCCAGTAGCCTTCCGCCGAAGACTGGGCCGCTATCTGCTTGTCCAAAAGCTGGTCCCGGACCCGCTGAATCCGTTCCACAGTCGTCCCCTGGCCTATCTGTCCCGGAGTTTCCTCCCGGTTAAGCCCCGGCATGTATATGGGATCGAAGGCGGACATTTCGATCCGCTGCCGGGAGTAACCTTCGGTAGAGGCGTTGGTCAGGTTATGGCCCGTAACATTCAGGGCCTGCTGATGGGCCTGTACCCCCCGTTTCCCAATCTCGATACCCATAAATGTGGAAGTCATGATCTTCTCCTAAAGCCGGTGGTTCAGCACCATACAGCGCATATCCTGATGTCTGATGCCGCTGGGGGAATAAACCCGCCCCCCGCGGCCGGGAAAGGCTGATTCAACAAAGGCGGAAACCGCAACCTTGATTCCGGCAATATAAACCAGAAGATTGTCGTTGTTCATCCTTACCCTTAGGCCCGCCATCTTAAGTTCCCGGTATTTTCCGCCCAGCTCACGCTGTTCTTCCGGGGGAAGCCCCGCAATAAGCCGGTAGAAACCGGTTTCACCATCAGCTTCCCGGGAAGAAGGGAACAATGCGCCGAACAGGGCCTTCCGTTCTCCTTCCTGTTTTTCAAGCTCCGCCCCAATCCGGTCTATCGCTGCCAGAAAACCTTCAAAACCGGCCCATTCCCGCTTAACCACCGTATCCCGGACCTGCTGTTGAGCCGCCTCTATGCCGTTGAGAAGCTCGTTTTCCCTATCAAGAATCCTGGAACAGACTTGGTACATATAGCCACCTCTTTACAAGTATCGGCGGGAAAAGGGCGTGATTTGAGCGGCTTGAAATGGAAAGATTTCTAACTTTGCTAACAGTGCCTAACGCAGCATGCGTAACAGCCGCCGGAGTTCAGGATTGGCCCCGGAAGATTCCGCAGATTCGTCTTTTTTTTCTTCGTCCCTCAGGATAAGTTCATCCCCTGTTGAGATCCGGTCAAAAAATCCGGTACGGCTTAGGGCGCCGGCGGCTACTTCCTCACCGGCATCGTCTACGATAAAGCTTCCTACAATGTCATCGGCAAGGTAGCTGAGGCCGACACCCTCGTTCAGCACCTCGGCGCGGCCCTTTCGTACCACGTCGAAAATCATCCCCGTGTTTATTCCGTCGGAACGGCCCTTGTCCATAAGCGCCTGTGCCTGCCGGCGTTCTATCAGTTCGCCGCGCAGGGGCAGGGACGCGGCGCAATCTTCCGCCAGGCCGCGGGCGGCGTTCCTTAGCCGGTCCGCCCCGGTACGGAACACCGTATAACTGCGGGCCGCGGATCCGGTACGGGCAACAAAGAGTTCCCCCCGGAGGGAAAGGTCCCGCTCCCCTTCGGAGACCGATACCACAAGGAAATAATCCACCCCCGCTTCCCGGGCGGTCCTGAATGCCTGGGAGAACGAGGGCTGGACGATCTCCAGTTCTGCCGCGGCAATGTTCCTGTTGTGGACCAGAATCTCCCGCACCAGCGTGGATGCCGTCTGGGCGGCGGAGACGTGGGAAAGTCCCGGCTGTGAGGCAAGGGAAAAAACAGCCAGTTTCCAATGGGGTTTATTGACCTCCACGGGGTCCACCTGCCAACGGCGGAACAAGGCGTCGGAAAGCAGGGAACTGTATGTTTCTACCGCGTCGTTCAGGTTCCGCCCGGCCAGGCCCTGGTCCTGCATGACCCGCAGTTCCTCCAGATACCGGGCGGGGTAGCCCTGGAGCCGCAGTAATTCCGCGTAGTCCCGGCGCTCCGGGGCATAGGGGTTAAGGCGCAGGCCCCGGCGGTATTCGAAGATCGCCTCGTCCCCCAAATTCCGGGAGCGGTAATCGCCGCCCCGGCGGAAATGCAGCGAAGCCCAGCGGGCCCGCCGGGGGTCTTCCAGGGCCGTTGAGGATATCAGCAGGTCTTCCAGCGTAAAAAGGATGAATTCGTCCTGGCTGTCAACGGTGTAGGCATCCGTGAGTACCTGGACGGCGTCCGCCGTACGGCCCAAACTCCGAAGGGCCAGGGCTTTAAGGTACCACGCGGCGCCGTCCTCCCGGTTCCGGGTAATAAGGGCATCCGCCAGACGCAGGGCCTCTTCGTAATTGCCCGCGCTGTAACGGAGATTCCCCAGCAGGGACTGGGCCGGTCCGTATTCAGGCCGGAGGGACAGGGTCTGCTCCGCGGATCGGATAGCCTGGGGGATACGGCCCGCCTGGGCGTCCAGGTAAGCGGCATAGTAATGGACCCGGTAATCATCAGGATGGCGGGACAGGGCCTGGCCGATATAGGAACGGGCGGTTTCCCCGTCCCCCAGGGAACCTAAAACCAGCGCCAGGGAAACGAGGAGCCGCCGGTCATCGGGATAACGGCGCACGGCGTCCCGGAAACGTTCCACCGCCCGGCCGCTTTGGCCCCGGGCCAGATCGAGTTCCCCCGCTACAAACAGGGCCTCCCGGTTGTAGGGCTCCCGGATGAGGATTCCGTCAACCACCGTCTGCGCCGCGTCCAGCCTGCCCAGGGCCACCAGGGTGGAAGCTTCCAGGTTGGCCGCCCCCATGTCGCCCCGGGCCAGGGTTCTGGCGCTCTGTACCCATGACAGGGCCTGGTCGAATTCCCCCAATTCGTAGTAACACTCCGCCAGGGCGGCGTTGGCGCCGGCATGGGCGGGGTTAAGCCTGACACATTCCATGAACGATTCTGAAGCGCCGTACCAGTCATCTTCCAGCATCAGGGAACGGCCCTGTTCGTACCAGAATTCCACACCGGCACGGTTCTGGGTTCCCCCCGGAACCCCGGCAAGAACCAGAAGCAGAACCAGGACAAAGCCCTTCACTACTGGTCTTCCTCGTGATGAAGAACGACTTTAACCGTGTTGATCTTGTGGCCGTCCATGTTGTGGACGATAAAATCGTGGCCCCGGTAGACCGCCTTTTCATAGCGGACCGGTATCTTCCCAAAAAGATCAAACACAAAGCCCCCCAGCGTATCGAATGATTCAAAGGGCAGCGCCACGCCGATCTCCCGGGACAGATCTTCCAGATTCAGCCGGGCGTCGCACAGCCAGGTTCCCTCCCCCAGTTTCAGGATGTCTTCGGTTTCGTGATCAAATTCGTCCTGAATATCCCCTACGATTTCTTCGATGATGTCTTCCATGCAGACGATGCCCGACACCCCGCCGTATTCGTCCACCACAACGGCGATATGGACCCGGCGGCGGCGCAGTTCCCGCAGCAGGCCGTCGATCCGCTTGCTTAGGGGTACAAAAAAGGGTTTCCGCAGCAGGTTTACCACGTCAAAGTTTTCGTTTTTTACCAGGGAACGGAGCACGTCCTTGACGTACAGAATTCCGATTACGTTGTCGATAGTGTCCTGGTACACGGGGAAGCGGGAGTGTTCGCTTTCCGCAATCCGGTCAAGAAGTTCATCCCTGGAGGCCTCCGCGGAAAGAAAAACCGTGTCGGTCCGGGGGACCATGACTTCTTTGACGGTGGTGTCCGAAAGATCCGCTATGCCCCGGACCATTTCCCGCTGATCCGAGTTCAGGGCCGCAAGGATCTTCCGGTCCAGGGGGGGGGATTCCTTTTCTTCCCCGGCGGCCGGCGCGGCTCCCGGCCGTTTGAAAATCCTGGTTAGACCGCCCTCAAAAAAACCCCGGTTTCCCGGGCCGCCGGAATTACCGGAACTCATGGTATGATCCGCTCCTCCGTAAGGTTGGTCAATATTTTCTCCTGTAACAACAGCATAGGTTCCGATTCTTCGTTGGTCCGGTGATCCATACCGGTAAGATGCAGAATACCATGTATAAGGAGACGGCGTAACTCCTCATCCGCGGGGATTCCGAAATATTCGGCGTTTTTCACCAGCGTATCAAGGGAAATGGCAATATCCCCCGCGGCATAGTATCCGCGTCGTTTTCCGGGGCTCCCCGGGGGAGGGGAATGTTCCTGGGGAAAAGAAAGGATATCCGTAGCCTCGTCATGATTCCGGTAGCGGGAATTCAGGCCCCTGATAAACCGGTCGCTGCAGTAGAGGATCGAAAGCTCCCAGCGATCCCGGTCCAGGGCTTTGAGAACTTTGCGGACAAAACGGAGAGACGCCGCAGACCAGGGAGGTAAGGGGACCTCCTCGGCGTTTGCCTCCACCCGGTTCATCGCTGCCCCCCGGGGGGCGCCGGTTCGGTTTTCTCGGCCTTTTCGGCCCGCTCAACCCCGGCGTCCGGGGCAGGGGCCTTGGGGTATTCGATGCGGGAATGGTAGTACCCCGCCAGAACCCGGACAAAGGCTTTTTTGATAGCCTCCAGATCCCGGAAGGTCAGTTCCGACTCCGCAAGCTGTCCGTGTTCAACCTTGGCATCGATAAGCTCCTGGATGAATTTTTCCATCTTGGGGGCCGTGGGTTTTTGCAGGGTCCGCACGGCGGCTTCGGTTACGTCGGCCAGCATCACCACGGCGGACTCCCGGGACCGGGGGGGATTCCCCGGATAGCTAAAGTCCGCAATATCCACCTCCCCCTTCCCCTCGGCGTTTTCCTGCTGCTGGGCCTTGCTGTAAAACCAGGT
Organism: Treponema sp.; assembly: GCA_031268125.1. GTDB lineage: Bacteria > Spirochaetota > Spirochaetia > Treponematales > Breznakiellaceae > JAISFT01. Next base: position 8,259 of record JAIRXT010000196.1, read on the forward strand.
TATCAGCGAATTGCCGTGGTGTTCGGCAATCACGTCGATGACCGCCTGGGGAAGCCCCAGGGCCTGGGCCCGTTCCACCCCCATCTTTACATGACTGCGGATCACCGTGGCCGAAAGCCGGGGGGCTAGGTCGTCGTGCCGGTTATAATCGGTCTGGTTTTCCACAAAGTAGCTGGGGTTGTCCATCTTGCCGATGTCGTGATAGTAGGCCCCTACCCTGGATAAAAGGGGGCTGGCCCCGATGTCGTGGCAGGCCGCCTCCGCCAGATTGGCTACCATGATGGAATGGCTGTAGGTTCCCGGAGCGGCGGTAAACAGGGCCTTAAGGGTGGGGCTGTTGAGATCCGACAGTTCGATAAGCCGGAAGACGGTTACCGCGTTCAGCGCGTGTTCCAGGGGCGGCAGAACCCCCACCACCAGCATGCCCGAGGCAAGGCCGTTAAAGGCCGCCCAGAACAGCAGGGACGGATAGACGCCAATTCCCGCGTGGCGGTTCAACAGGATGGCGGACATGACCAGGGCGTTGGTACAGGCGATCAAAAGCCCCGCCTTGACCAGATCCATCCGTTTTTCCGCCTCCCGCAGGGAATAGATTGCCACTATCCCGGAAATAACCGCGAAGATAAAGGAGTGGCTGTCGAAGGGACCGCCGATAAAGGCGGCCAGCGGGAGGAATATGGCGAAGACCAGGGCGATTCGGAACGAAATGAGCAGGGCCGGAATCATCACAAACAGGGCGCTGGGCAGGATCACCGAAACGGGCAGACTCTCCGTTTCAGGGACCAGACTCCTGAGAGACACCGCGGCCACAAGGTACAGGGCGGTAAGGGCGCAGAGCAGGTAGATCTCCGGGTCGCTTAAATCCTTTTCAAGCAGCATTTTACCGCCACAGAGGAAAACCAGGATCCCGTACAGGAGGAGGTAAAGCAGCGCCAGGCCGAAAATATTCCGGGGGTCCCCGGCGCGGCCGGACACGTTCAGGACCCGCAGTTCCCGCATGTTTTCATCGGTGATGACAAAGCCCTTCCGTATGATCTTTTTGCCTTTTTCGATGTGTACGATGACAGGTTCCACGCCCTGCCGGGCCTCCTGTACACGCTGGCGGGTATCTTCTTCGGAAAAAAAGACATTCTCTTTGATAAAGGGGATGAGCAATTCCGGGGCAATCCGGGAAAAGGCGGAATGGTTCATCGATGCTTCGGCATCGTTCCTGATAGCATCTTCCACCGAATCCATCGTGATGATGCCGCCGTAGGGAACCCGGTCCCATTCGCTGCGGATCCCCGAATCGTAGACCAGTTCCACCGCGTCCGGGTTGTAGGATTCCAGGCCGAATTTGGGCAGGGCAAAAACACCGGCCCCCATGATCCGGCGCAGGATCATCTGACCGTACTCACCGTAACGGTCCCGGACAGAATCGGTATAGTACGCGTCCAGAATCTGGCCGGAGAAAAGCGCGGGGTATTCGGCCGTAATCTTTAGCTTAAAGGTCTCCTGGGAGCTTTCCGCCAGGAAAAGTTCCGCGGTAAAGGCGGTAAAACGATCCCAGGAGGCAAGAATATCCTGTTCCGCCTGGGGAACGATGCGGAACACAGCGGGGACCAGCCGTTCCCGGGCCTCCATGCGGCGCCGGGTGGCATCTTCGTCCACATAGGAGGCATCCGCATCGGCCTGAATGTCCAGATCCGCCACCCGGCCTACCTCCAGATCGTGGAGATCCCCGCGATCCGCCCCCCGCTGTTCCAGATTACCCATCATAAACAGGAACCCCACAAGGAAAACCACCAGTGTTACCAGGGCGGGAAGCGGTTTAAGGGTAGAAAAATTAAAGATCCTTTGAATAAACAGGGAAAACCGGGGGCCGGCTTGTTTTTCAGGGGGTTTTTTCACGGTGTTGTACCTCTCCGGCCCTGGAATCCGGCACGGCCTTTTCGTAGGCGGCGATGATCTTTTTAATCAGCGGGTTACGCACCACATCCTGGGTATGGAGAAAAGCGAAATGTATCCCCTCAATGCCGGAAAGAACGGAAACCGCGTGGAGCAGCCCCGAATCGCCGCGCCGGGGAAGATCGATCTGGGTAATGTCGCCGGTAATGACTGCCCGGGCGCCCTGGCCAATCCGGGTAAGGAACATCTTCATCTGTTCCCTGGTGGTATTTTGGGCCTCGTCCAGAACCACAATGCAGTCGTTCAGGCTCCGGCCCCGCATGTAGGCCAGGGGCGCAATCTCGATGGCCCGGGTCTCCTCCAGGCGGCGGATTATCTCGTAGGGCGCAAGGGACTCCATAGCATCGTACAGGGGCCTAAGGTAGGGGTTTATCTTTTGGGCAAGGTCCCCGGGCAGGAAACCCAGGTTCTCCCCCGCCTCCACCACCGGGCGGGTAAGCACCAGCTTCCGCATGGTCTTTGACAGGACCAGCCGCAGGGCTTCGGCAATGGCCAGGAAGGTCTTACCGGTCCCCGCGGGACCGATGCCGAAACAGATGTCGCAGCTACGCATTCCCCGGATATAAGCGCCCTGATTGGCGCTCCGGGGGAAAACCCGGTTAAAACCGTGGGGAATCCGTATTATCGTATCGTCCGGCGGGGCTTCGCGGGAAATTCCCGCTTCGGGCGGAGATTCGGGGAGGGCTACCAGGGCCCGGACATATTCAGGGGAGGGGGTATCCCCTTCCCGCACCGCGCTGATCAGGCGGTCCACCGCCGTCTTAAAGCGCCTGAGTGCTGCTTCATCCACGCCTTCCAGCCGGATTTCGTTCCCCCGGGCGGCGATACGCCCCCCCAGAGATCCTTCGATCACCCGGAGATTCCCGTCATTTGCGCCGCAGACCCCGGACAACAGATCCTTGCCGTCCAGTACGATAGTTAAGCCGTCCTCCAATAAGAACCTCTTTTGAGAGTCTATAACCCCCGATTATGCCTGTCAACGGCCCTATTTGAACACCCACTGGTCCTTGTCTACGGTAAATTCCGATTTAATTTCGCTGATGGGCAGCCACTGGATTACAAACGAAACCTGGGTATTAAACTGGTACGAAGGGACGCCGCCGGAGGCGGAGGGCTGTTGGAGGTAGGGGGCCAGGGCAATCCCCAGGGTGGCGTTCCAGTCCCCCATGTAGTGGGTGGCATTGAGGTTAAGGGACTTGAGCTTAAAGCCGGATTCTTCCCGGAGCTGTTTGTTATCAAAACGAAAGGAATTGAGGAGATCCTTAAAAAAATTTGACTCCCCGGAGGTAGCGATGGGCAGCTCCATGCCCGGTATGTTCCGCAGATACCGGTACACCACGGAGTTATCGGAGACAACCGAAAAGCTCAGATCCAGCAGTTCCTTAAACCCGAAGGTGAACCCCATCCTTATGTCAAACCGGGAATAGGTATAGCGCTGCAAATCGATGAGCAGGGAGCTGTTGACATTATAGGACAGGGAGAGCCGTTGATCCCGGAACGGCCGCGTGGGCAGATTTTTGGCAAAGCCGAAGCGGAGATCCTGGGAGTGGAGCCGGGCATCCCCGCTTTGCCGCCAGCCGGTCCCCTGAACGAATTCGTAGGGTACGCTGTTGACCGCCGTATAATTGACGGAAAAGCCCCACAGGGACAGATTGCTGGTCAGGGTGCTGTACTCTTTCTTCTCCATATCGTAGACCACGTACTGTTTCAGGGAGCCCAGGCTGCCGAAGCGGAGGGTGCCGGTAAAACGGAAGGGATCCAGTTTTCGTTTTTCCTCCGCCCAGGGTTCCAGAACCCGCATTTCGGCCTGAAATTCGCCAATCCATATCCGGGTAATCAGATTCCCCGCCAGGCTGGAATCCCGGGGCGGCAGGGCCAGCGTCAGGGTAAAATTCTGCGTCTTATCCATCACATTGGCGTCAAGAATCGTGCTTAACTGGTGGGAATCCATGTGTTCCTTGTCCCAGGCCCCGTATTCAATATTCCAGCGGGGCTGGGCGTCCCACATGGTCTGGGTCGTAACCGACGTGCCGGATGCGGGCAGGGAACCGGGATCAAAGACGGACTTTGCCACAAGCCCCCCAAACGAGTAGGAGAAGCTGGAATTCTTAAAAATTTCGTTCCGGTACAGGGGCTTTATCGTCCCTGCATAATCGTAATTGGTGGTAAAGAACGTGGCGTTGTATATCCGGTTCAGGGTATTCCGAACCTCTCCGGAAGTGCCGAATTCTCCGGCGTCCTTGTTGACGTAGAAATAGTTCTGGTAGGCCCCGGAGCTTCGGAGCCGGAAGGTGTTGCTGTAAAATCCCCCGGTATCGTTAAGAGACAGGGTGGTAGAGGCCCCTCCCCTGACGGTGGAGAGAACCGAAGAAATATCATTCCAGTTTATGTCCCGGGCCTCCGCCCAGTGGGGGCGGCTGGTCTGGGGATCCCTCCCTGTCATATACTGGAGTTCCGAAATCGTCGCGGGCTCCAGCCGGTAATCAATGCTGAACAGGGGCCCCCCGGTCCCCCCCAGATCGAAACGCTGTCCCAGCGCGGGGGGCGTCAGATCAGGACCGGCCGCCGTCCGCCGGGAATCCGGCGTTGCCGGGCCTTCCCAGGGGGGTCTTAGGGTTCCGATGTCCTTAAAAGGGTCCTCCGCCTGTTGGGGGCTGCCCGGCGCGGCGGCACTGCCGGCGGAATTTCCGGCAGATTTTCCCAGCCTCAACGGGGTTCCCCCTATGCTGAAACCCAGGGAGTAGAGGGTAAATTTGTCGGGGAAATAAAACCACCGGCTGGGGGAATAATTATTGGCCAGGGCCTTGTATTCTTCCGATTCCCTCCTGGTAAACATGAGGGCGCTGTAAAAATTTGAAAACGAAATGGTGTTCACGTAAGGAGACAGGAAGGAGGGGGTCTTAAAAGCAGGTTTTCCGCTGAGACGCCATTCGTAACTGGAAAGCTCGGTAGTGGCGGAGGCCTCGTTCAGGGCGGCCCCCTCCTGAATGATGCGGAACCAGTCCATGGATTCCGATCTGTTAAGAAAATCCCGGTCCACAAAGGGGTCCGAGTAGTAGGGCATCTCCCAGGACAGATCCCCCGCCTTGCCAGAAAGGGAACCGGCGGTTCTAAAGCGGTAACGCAGCGGTATATGCCAGGAAAAAAGCTGGGAACTGTTCCAGTCGCTTTCCCCGTCCAGCCGCGGATAGGGGGTATAGGAGGCGCCCCCGATAAATGCGCCGCCGCCGGCAAAGTTGGCGGCTTTAATATCCCGGGTCCGTCCCAATCCGGCGGAAAGTTCAAAATTCTTCAATACGCCGATGCCGGGAATCTTCATCTCCAGCCCGAAATAGGCCCCCAGATTGGCGTAAACATCGATCAGGGCCTTTAGGCTTGTTTCACTGGGGTTTACGGCCTTTTTACCGGTACTCCGCAGGAATATGCCGTGCTGTTCCTTTTCCATCCCCGTGCCGCTCCCCAGTATCTTGGTAAGGGAACTCTCCTTGAGATCCTCCGGCTTGGGCCTGCCCAGGATATAGGTGGTAGTCTGGATAAAGTTACCCTCCCGGGAGCGGTAACCCAAAACAGGGTGAAAGATAATCTCGTCGGCGGGGTAGTAAAAAAAGGGAATGTAGAACACGGGTATTTCCCCCACCTTAAGCACCGCGTTTGCCAGGGCAAAATCCGAACCGGGGAGAAGCCACAACTTTGACGCATTCAGGGACCAGTAAGAATTTTTTGCCGAGGCGTTGGTGATCGACGCCTTTTCCAGGATCGTTACCTCTTCCTCGCTGCGGGAAATAACGTTACCTTCAAAGCGGTAGGTCGTATTCTCCCCCGAAAGACCCCGCTCGGAGATCCCGTCGGTCAGCATGGTGGCCCAGGAATCCAAATTGACGGTTATCGTGTCCCCCCGGAAGGTCTCTACGGTGTCCCCCTCCTCCTTTACATAACTTACCGTTCCCCGGGCGGTTACCTGGTTACGGGTACGGTTGTAGAGGATCTCCTGGGCCTGTATGCGGTGGGTCGCGTTTTCCTCTTTCAGGCTTATGATAACGTTTCCCCGGAGCCGGGCGTACTCCTCGTCCACCGTTTCCAGGGTGAAATACTCGGTACTGCGGGCGGATTCGATGATCAGGAACCGCGAAGCCCCGGCGGCATCGGAGGCCCCCTCCAACCGGTAGTGGGCCCGGAGCCGGGCCGCCAGTTCCTCCCGGCCGCCCCCTTCGGAGAGCCCCAGTTCCCGGCACCAGGCGGCAAGCTCCTGGAGCGTGGAGGTTCTAATGTCCATCCCGAGGATCTTTTCTTCCGTAAGCCCGGCGGCTTCGGGAGATTCAGCGGTTTCGCCGGCATCTTCCCCGGCTTCCGGGCCGGAATCCGCCGAATCAGGCACTACGGAACCTGGGGCGGCGGGGCCGGAATCCGCAGGGCCGGGAAGTCCGGGAGCAGGCTCTTCCTCCGTTTGGGCCCCCAAATCCGCGGCGGAAAAGGAAAACACAAGGGCCAGGAACGCCGCATAAAACAAGAACCAATAAAACGGGCCTCTGCGGCCCGGCATCCCGGCGGGGACCTTCATGTTTTGCTCTTGGAAAGCATTTTGTTGATATAAAAACCGGTATAAGAACTGCTGTGGCCGGCAATTGTTTCCGGGGTTCCCAGGGCGATGACCTCCCCGCCCTTGTCCCCCCCCTCGGGCCCCAGGTCGATAAGATGATCCGCCTGGAGCAGTACGTCCAGGTTGTGTTCGATCATGACCACCGTGTTCCCCTGGTCCACCAGGCGTTGAATCACCTCCATAAGCTGCTTAACATCGGCAAAGTGGAGCCCCGTGGTAGGTTCGTCCAGGATGTAGAAGGTCTGCCCGGTGGAACGGCGGGAAAGCTCCAGGGCCAGCTTGACCCGCTGGGCTTCCCCGCCGGAAAGCGTCAGGGCCGACTGGCCCAGCTTAACATAACCCAGGCCCACGGAAAGCAGGGTCTCCATTTTATGGGCAATCCGGGGGATGGGGGCAAAAAATTCCGCCGCTTCCTCAATCGTCATATCTAAAACATCGGCAATGTTCTTGCCCTTATAGCGAATTTCCAGGGTCTCCCGGTTAAACCGCTTGCCGTGGCATACGTCGCAGGTAATGTACACGTCGGGAAGAAAATTCATCTCGATCTTGATGGTCCCGTCCCCTTCGCAGTTTTCGCACCTTCCCCCCCGGACGTTGAACGAGAAACGCCCCGGCTTATAGCCCCGCATCTTCGCTTCCGGCAGGGAGGCAAAAAGGTTGCGGATCTCCCCAAAGACCTCCACATAGGTGGCGGGATTGGACCGGGGGGTCCTGCCGATGGGGCTTTGATCGATGTCGATTACCTTATCCAGGTGTTCTACCCCCGTAAGCTTCTTGTAGACCCCCTCCTGATGGCTGGAGCCGTAGATCCGGTTGCACAGGGCGGGGTACAGCACGTCGCTTAACAGGGTGGATTTTCCCGAACCGGAGACCCCGGTGATGCAGGTAAAAACCCCCAGGGGAATTTCCACATTGATATTTTTAAGATTATGCTCGCTGACCCCTTCAATACAAATGCTCTTGCCGTTTCCCTGCCGCCTTTGGGGAGGAATCTTCATGGAAATTTTCCCCGCCAGGTACTGGCCGGTAATGCTTTCCGCTACCTTCATCACCTCCCGGGGCGTACCCTGGGCCACCACCGACCCCCCGTGGACCCCCGCGCCGGGCCCCAGGTCCACCAGGTAGTCCGCGGTCCGCAGAGTCTGCTCGTCGTGTTCCACCACAATCAGCGTGTTTCCCAGGTCCCGCAGGTAGATAAGGGTGTCGATAAGCCGCTGGTTATCCCGCTGGTGCAGACCGATGGAAGGCTCGTCCAGGATGTAGAGTACCCCCACCAGGCTGGAACCAATCTGGGTAGCCAGGCGGATCCGCTGGGCCTCCCCGCCGGAAAGGCTGGCGGATTTCCGTTCCAGGGTCAGGTAGTCCAGCCCCACGTTCTTCATAAAGCCCAGCCGGGCCTTAATTTCCTTGAGAATCTGGGCGGAAATTTCCTCCTCGTTCCCGGAAAGTTTAAGATTCTGGAAAAACGCCAGGCTTTCGTTTACCGAAAGACTGGAAAGCTGGTGGATGTTCAGGGCCCCCTGCCCCACCGTAACCCCCAGGGATTCGGGCCGCAGCCGCCGGCCCCCGCAGGCCTCGCAGGGCTTCTGGCTCATAAATTTTTCCAGCCAGTCCTTTATCCCCGGGGACTGGGTTTCCAGGTAACGCCGCTTCAATTCCTCCAGAACCCCCGGAAACTCCGCCTTGTAGGACGAAGAATTCGTCCCGTCCCGGTTTTCGTATTTAAAGCGCACCGGTTCATCGGCGCCGTAGAGGATGATATTCATGATCTTCTTGGGCAAAGCCTTAAACGGCGTGTCCAGGCTGAATTTAAAATGCCGGGCCAGACCTTCAAATTTACTGCGGTACCAGGGAGAATCGGGATTGTAGGGAACACAACCCCCTTCGTCAAACGAAAGTTCCCGGTTGGGAATCACCAGGTCCGGATCAAACTCCAGCTTGGCCCCCAGACCCGAACATTCAGGACAGGCGCCGTAGGGGTTGTTAAACGAAAAAAGCCGGGGCTGCAGCTCCGGTATGGAGATTCCGCAGTCCGGGCAGGCGTTTTTTTGGGAGAAAAACTGCTCGGTCCAGGCGCCCTCCGCCGCAGGCTGCCCCTCCGGCGGCGGATTCCGGGCCGCGGGAGCCGCGGGGTTCTGGACCGCAGAATTCTGCGATACCACCAGTAAAAGCCCGTCCGCCGCCTCCAGTGCCGCCTCCACCGATTCCGAAAGCCGGCTGCGAATCCCCCCCGCCACCGCCATGCGGTCCACCACAATATCTATGCTGTGCTTTTTCTGCTTATCAAGCTTAATACTCTCGTCCAGGCTTACGGGAACCCCGTCAATCCGGGCCCGGATAAACCCGGCCTTCCGGGCGTCTTCAAGAATCTTCTGGTGCTCCCCCTTTTTCCCCCGGATAACCGGGGCCAGAAGCTGTATCCGCCTGCCGTTCCCCATCTGTAAAATCGTATCGGTAATCTGGTCCACACTCTGCTCCCGGATCTCCCTGCCGCAGACCGGACAGTGGGGAGTCCCAATCCGGGCGTACAGAAGCCGGTAGTAATCGTAAATCTCCGTTACCGTACCCACCGTGGACCGGGGATTCCGGTGGGTAGTTTTTTGCTCAATGGATATGGCCGGGGAAAGCCCCTCGATATAGTCCAGGTCCGGCTTATCCATGCGGCCCAGAAACTGCCGGGCATAGGCAGACAGACTCTCTACATAGCGGCGCTGCCCCTCCGCAAAGATCGTGTCAAAGGCCAGGGAGCTTTTACCGGACCCCGAAAGGCCGGAAATGACAATAAGCTTGTCCCGGGGCAGTTCAAGATCGATGTTCTTTAAGTTGTGTTCCCGGGCGCCTTTGATGATAAGTTTTTCCATGATAAACCAGCATAAACCGGAGCCGGGAAGCTTTTCAACGGCACAGGGGGGGGCCACTTACCCTGCGGCCGGCCCGCAGCCCGGTCAAGCAAAAGCGGCGCCCGGCGCCGCTTTTGCTTGACCTTTACATCCTCTTTAGCCCCCCCTGGCCTCCATAGTCCTCGCGCCAAACCTGCGGTTTGGCGTTCCGGTCTATTCCGGCCACCCCCCCGGTTCCCGGCTGCGCCGGGGACCTCACTTTCTGTAAGTGCGTGGTTTTATGGATAGATATGCAGAATTGCAGCAATTTTACCTTTATAAAATTTTTCGATAAAAAGACGCCTACAAAATCATTAGGGGTCCTGCCGGCTGGAAAGAATCCGGGGCCCCCACCCCAGATTCTTTCCACCGGCACCCCCTGTTACATTCTTCGGGCGTCTTTTTACCCGTTCCTTTACCGGGAATTGCCATTCCCGTTTGGCGGTTCTTGTCCGCCGCTTGGCGCAGCAATTCTCATGTCAGGAAGAGATGAAAAGGCGCCCCGTCAAAGCCAGCTAAATTTGACCCGGAAATGGTGCAGGGTAGGGATGGCTCCCGGGAAAACATGGCGCCGCAGGCACCCTGGAATCTCCCGCCCTGCGTATGTTGCGGGTCAAATTTGGACAAAACCTCCGGCGCCTTTTCGTTTTGGAATGGTTAAAATGAGAATTGCTGCCGCTTGAACAGGAAATTTATTATACTGGCAGGCAGGAGACCTTTTGTAATGATGACAAGCCTTTCCGGGGACCGCATGGTCTCCAAGACCGATGAACGGATCCGCTTCCGGGGTCTTATCGATTCTTT
>JAIRXT010000214.1 GCA_031268125.1 Treponema sp.
ATTAATAGTTTTTCTGTTTTTCATCTTGCTGCTCCTTTACCGGGACACCGTGAAGGATACCCTGGAGGTATAATGGAGACCATCCTTTATACCGGAAACCATTATCTCGTGCCTGCCGGGGGTAAAACCGTTCCCCACGTTAAGGGTAAAGACATTTCCCGCGGCGGCCTGCAGAATGCCGTCAACATACCATTCGTAGGGAGCGGAAACCTTTCCTGTGTCGACTGTAACGGTAACGATGCCGGTACCCGGATCGAAGACACTCCCGGCAACCGCAATATCTCTTTCGCCGTCAAAATCTACATCGACGGGGGACTGTTTGGTTACCGTAACGATGTAGCCTTGAGTACCGCCGTCCCGATCCTTGACGATGTAGGTTTGGGGGGTGCTGAAATTTTTCCCCGTACCGTCAAAGGGATTCGTTGTCTGCTCGGTTCCAGCGGGCTCCGTAATTGATTTACCGATATAGGTGATGGTTGGCGCCAAAGTGGTTATATCCGCGTTATTGGGAACCAGTACCTTTATGGTATGGCCGGTCTGATCAACGGAACCGACGGCCCGGACATAACCATCGTAAGGCGACGATGTACCAAGGGGGACTTCGTTAAAGACAAAACTGGTGATGTTCTTGGCGTTGTCGTCCCTGGTGTTGACCGTAACCCGGTAGGTTTTGGTGGAGCCGTCTTCCGCGGTAACGGTGTAGGTTTGGGGGGTGTTGAAACTAAGGGCGGTTCCCGATGGGGGACTGATGCCAACCCCGGTATGGGTTATGACCGGGACGAGGCTGCCGAGGGAGGTACCCGCGGGGACCCAGACCGCCAGGGGATAGGTTCCATCGTCCGGGTCCGGGACTGCGCCGATGACCGTTTCCGCGCCGGGAGCCGCGGGGAATTTAAAGGCGGTAATATCCTTGGCGGAGGAGGGGGCGGCGGTTACCGTTACCAGGTAGGACCGGGGTGTGCCTACGGCGTTGGTAACGGTGTATATGACGGGGCTGCTAAAGTTATTCACCGTACCGGAGCCGGGCCGTACCGATACACCCTCGAAGTAGATGGTGGGGGTAAGGGCCCTGGTATTGGTTCCGGGGGGGACCGTGACGGTGATGGCATTGGCGTCCTGGTTCACTACCCCTACGGCCAGGGGGCTGGTAAAGTAGAAGCCCAGGATTTTGGGATCGGCAACACCGGGAATGGCATTGTGAACAGTAACGGTGTAGGTTTTTGTGGTCCCGTCCGCCGCTGTTATTTCATACTTTACCGATGGCGGTACAGGCGGTGTTGCGGCCGACCAGGTAAAATTTATCGTTGTTGACGCTGTTGCAGGATTGGTTGTAGTGCCAGTGGTAATATTATTCCCTGAAATAGAACTGCCGGTATAGGTAATAACGGGGGTTAGGGCGCTTATGGTAAGCGTACTAGGAATCGTTACGTCAATGGGGTACTCACCATCGGCATTGGGGAAGGGGCTGATGATGACGTTTGTGGGAGCGCCTTCGGAAAACGAGAATTTGGTTATGTCCTTTGCGGGATTGTCCGCTACCGTTATGGTGAGGGTGTAGGTCTCGGATGTGCCGCTGTAGGGGTTTACCGTATATGTTACAGTGGAGGGCGACACCGCGGAAGTGAAACTCCTGGGGCCGTCTTTAAGGGGGGTTTCACCGGGGTGTCCGACGATCTCTTTGCCGGTATAAACGAGGGTGGCCGTAAGGTTCCGCAGATCCGTGCTATAGGGGACCGTTACGGCAATGGTCTTAAGGTTTTGATCGATGTCCCCAATGGCCGGGATACCGGTGAAGTAGAAGGCGTCGATCCTCGCCACACTGGAGAGCGGATCTGCCGGAGCCGGGGGGGCGGGGGGCAGGACGATCACCTTCATATTCACATCTATGGTTGACTGGTAATCATAATAGTTATAGGTGTTCCCGCCGGGGTAGCTGATGTTGATGGTGGGACTGTAGATGTAGGTAGGGAATTCCACAAAGACAAGGGGTTTGCCGTCCGTGCCAACGCCTACGTCCACCTTACCGCCGCCGGGGGCATCGACCACCGGCGGAATCGAAGTATCTTTAAGCACGGACACGGTATACGGCTGATCGGTACCGTCTGCGGCAAGGACCATGTAGATAACCGGGGTGGTGAAATTCCTTGCCTGGCCGCTCATGGGACTGACGGATACCCCCTTGTAGTAAATCTCCGGCCTAAGGGCGCTTACATCCGTGCCTGCCGGTACGGTAATAGCAACGGAATGGGCAGCCTGGTCTATGACCCCCTCTACCAGGGGGTTTTGAAGATAGAAGCCGGTTATCAGTTTTTCGGTCTCCCCGTGTCGGCAGATAACCTGGACCTCGTAAGTCCGGGTGGTGCCGTCCTCCGCGGCCACCGTGTAGCGCACGGGGGTATCAAAATCCAGCGGCTTGTCCTCCGGGCTTATGGCCGCCCCCCTGTAGCTGATAAAGGGCGCAGTAAGCCCCGCAGCCCTCGTAAGCGCGGAACCGTTCGGGACCAGTGCCAAAATGGGGTAGACGCCGTCGCTGCGGGGTTCGGCGCCGATAATGTCGGTTTCACCGGGAAGGCCCAGGCTAAAGGCGGTGATCTCTTTATCGCCGGACTTTTCCCGGATTACCTGGACGGTGTAGGTTTTGGTTGATTCGTCCCGGGCCAGGGCCGTCCAGACAGCGGCTTTGGAAAAATCGCCGTGGAACGAGAAGGTCTCGTCCGGGTGGTAGCCCCCCAGGGGGCCAATTACCCCGATACCGGTATGGGTGATGTGGGCGGTAAGGCCCGTGAGCGCCGTCCCGGCGGGGACGGTTACGGTGATGATTCCGGCGTCCTGGTCGATGATTCCTTCCGCCCCCAGGGGGGAGCCGCCTTCCCGGAATATGTCGATGGTAAAGCGGATAATCTCCTTGGCGGAGGGGCCTTTTTCATAGACCCGGACGATATAGTCCCTGGTGGTGCCGTCTTCCGCGGTAACGGTGTACACAACGGGGTTGGTAAAATCGCCGGTTTTGCCGGAAGGAGGGTTAAGGGACTTCCCGGTGTAAGTTACCAGGGGGATAAGTTCGGTAAGGCCCGTTCCCTCCGGCAGGATAACCAGGATGGGAATTTTGCCGGATATATCGGCCTCCGTGCCGATGGGGAGGTCCGTTTCCCCGTCGATGCCAAAGGAAAGGGAGATGATCTCCTTGATTCCCCCCTGGCCGGTGTAGCGGCCCAGCCCGCTTGAGTCTACGGGGGTCTCTATCCACCTGAGCACGGGGCTGGGGCATGAAGTCAAAAATAAGGAAATCAACAGAAAGGGGATAATATTTCGTTTCATAACGGACTTCCCTTATGGCAGGGCGCTGGAAACCGGCTGGGGTATCCATTCCCCATAAACTGATTTTGTACTAAGTTACCCCATATTGTAGTATGTTTCAATGTTTTTATATTTCATTTGCAACATAAAAAACTTACAAACGCCGCCCCGCCAACGCCGGGCGGGAGCGCCGGGACCCCCGGAAAATTTTACCAGTGCGCCTTTTCGTTTTAGAAAAAGATGAAAAGGCGCTCCGCGAAAGCCGAACGGGGTGTCAGGGGGAAAAACGAGGGGGAGGGGCCCCTGTTTTTCCCCCTGACAGGACCCCAAGAGACCGTTATCAGCGCCTTTTCGTTTTGGATGTAGTTAAACTGAAAATTGCCGGCCCCCTCCTTGCCAAGGACCGCCGGATTGTCTATACTATTGTTTCGCCGTCCTTCTGGACAGTCTAAAACCGATTCTATGCACTTTTTATATAGGAGATGTTCCCATGAAACGGACTTATCAGCCCAGTAAAGTAAAGAGGAACCGTAAATTCGGCTTCCGGGCGCGGATGAAGACCCGGGGCGGGCGGCTGGTTTTGAAGCGCCGCCGGGCCAAAGGGCGCTGCAAGCTTTCAATTTCTGACGAGAAGAAGCCCTATTAGCGTTACGGAAGGGGTTCCCCGCGGTTTCCGGTTCCGGGTGTATGAACGGTTAAAGCAAAGTGAAGGGATACGAAAGGTTTTTAAGACGGGCCGGGCTTATACCTGTCCCGGCGCCAAGTTGTTTGTGATGAAGAACGGTCTTCCCTACAACCGGATTGGTTTTACTTTGGCCCGGAAGTTTGGTAATGCGCCGGAACGGAACCGGGCCAAACGGCTGGGCAGGGAATCTTACCGCTTGCTGCGTCCCCGCCTGTCGCCGGGTTTCGATCTGGTCTTGCTGGTTTATCCGCCGCCGCAAAAACCGGGGTTTCGCGGGCCGGATTTGAAGTCCCGTATAGATCAGCTCAGGGGCCTGTGCTCCCGGGCCGGACTTATCATAAACGGAAGCTGAATAATGGTTTTCATACGGAAAGCAGTGTTGTCGTTGATCCGTTTTTATCAATATGCCATTTCTCCCCACTTCCCCCCCAGTTGCCGTTATGTTCCCAGTTGTTCGGCCTATGCGTACCAGGCCGTGGAGCAGTACGGGGTTTGGCGGGGTGGTTTCATGGCGATTAAGCGGATTCTGCGCTGCCATCCTTTTCATCCGGGCGGCTATGATCCGGTTAATTAGAATCCGCCAATAAGGAATTTGCATGGAAAAACGAACTGTTCTTGCCGTTGTGCTTTCAATCGTCGTGATGCTGGGCTTTTATTTTATCATGGCGCTGGTCTATCCGCCCGCTCCGCCCGCCGCATTACCTGCCTCGCCGGAAACCGGCGGGACCGCCGTAGTTACCGGCGCTCCGGCTCCAGGGCTTGCGGCCCCGGAGACCCTGACGGCCGCCGTTCCGGACGCGGCCGAAGACCAGCCGGTATCCGCCGGCCAGGCGGAGGCCCTGCGGGAGCAGAGAATCACCATTGAAACCGATCTGGTTACGGCAGTATTCACCAATGCCGGGGGAGACCTGGTCTCCTGGAAGCTCAAAAAACACAACGACGGCTCAGGCCCCCTGGAAATGCTTGTTTCCGGCGATCAGGAAGCCCGCGGCTTTACCCTGGCCCTTGGCAACATGGACGTGCGGCCCTTAACCACCCTGTTCAGGGTGGAGCGCCCCGCAGGGGATCCCTATACCGTGGCGTTTCTCCAGGATTTTATGTTTCCGGGGGGGGAGCAGTTCCGGCTGACCAAGCGCTATACCCTAAAACCCAATGAATACATGTTTGAACTGGCAGTAACCCTGGACGGGGGACATTCAACCGCGGGTTTTAGCTTCCCCGGAAACCCCGGCGCCCTGGCGGCGGCCTATACCCTGGGGTTCGGCCCTCAAATCGGTCCGGCCTTCCAAAAGATAGACCAGCGTTACGAGTACCGCAATTATTTTAGTTTTACCAACGGCAAACGGAAGCAGGAAAAGGTAAACGAGGGAAGCCCGACCCTCCTGAGCAGCAGCCGGGCCTCCTGGTCCGCCATTGCGGGAAAATACTTTACTTTTATCGCCATTCCCCTGCTGCCCCAGTACGACCTGGTCCTTTCCGCCCGCCCGGAAGCGGGGCTTTCCACGGCGTCCCGGCTTTACATTACCCGCCAGGAACTTGGTTCCGCCCGTACCGAAGACATATACCGGTTCTACCTGGGCCCCAAAACCCAGGAGGACCTGCAGCTCTATAACACCGGGCAAAACGGTTTCATGCTCAAGGACATGCAGCTTGTGGAAGTCGCCAATTCCAAGGGCTTTCTGGCGCCGCTGGAGACGCTCCTCAAGGTACTGCTTACGTTTTTTAACCGGCTTGTCCACAACTATGGGGTGGCAATTGTCCTCCTTACCCTTGCGGTCAAGGCGGCCCTGTTCCCGCTTACCAAGAAAAGTTCCGAATCAACCCTGCGGATGCAGGCCCTTGCCCCGAAGATCAAGGAAATTCAGGAAAAATACAAAGATAACTCCCAGAAGATGAACATGGCTATGGCGGAATTCTACAAAAAAGAGGGCTACAACCCCCTGTCCGGCTGCCTCCCCATGCTGTTGCAGCTCCCCATCTTCTTTGCCATGTATAACCTTTTTAACAACCATTTTGATCTGCGGGGGGCCATGTTCATTCCCGGCTGGATACCGGATCTTTCCATTCCCGAATCGATCTTTCACTTTGAAAATTTCCGCATGCCCATCCTGGGCTGGACCGATATACGGCTTCTCCCCTTTATTTATGTGGGGTCCCAACTGCTTTACGGCAAAGTTACCCAGACCCCGGATCAGCAGGGCAACGCCCAGATGAAGCTTATGCTGTACGCCATGCCCATCGTGTTCTTCTTTGTCCTCTACGATGTTCCTTCCGGGCTTTTGGTGTACTGGATCATGTCCAACGTCCTCACTATGGTACAGCAGTTGACAATCAATAAGTTCCTGGCCCGGAAGCGGGCCGAGATGGCCGCGGGAAATGCCGTAAAAGTTGTTAAACCGGAAAAAACGTTGAATTTCTCCGCAAAGGGCGGCAAGGGGCCGGCTGCCGCCTCCCGGAAGAAGAAAAAGTAATCTCAATCGCGAGGAGCATAACAATATGGTGTACGAATTTGAAGGCCGTACCGAGAAGGAAGCAATCGACCGGGCGGCGGCGGATCTGGGGCTTGAAAAGGACGATTTTGATGTGGAAATCCTGGAAACCCAGCGGCAGGGTTTATTCAAAAAGGGCTATGTAAAAATTCAGGTCCATACGGAAAAAAGGGTAAATTCCGGGAACATTCCGGCGGAAGACGACGAAATTTCCGGAAACAGGATCCCTGAAAACAGGACGGAGCCGCAGAGCCGGCCGGTCTATGGCGACCCGGACCCCAAGAACGAATTTGAAACCTCCATGATCGACTTCTTGGAGGGGCTTATTCAGCGGATGGGTTATTCCGGTGAAGTAGTCATCCAGTTCCGGGAAGAACGGAAGCTGGGACTCAAGATTGAATCGGAATTTTCCTCCATTCTCATCGGGAAAAAGGGAAAAAACTTGGACGCCCTGCAGTTGCTGGCCAACATCTACGCCGGCCGCCTGGGCCGGGAGGACATGCGGATCATCCTGGACAGCGAAAACTACCGGATCCGCCGGGAAGAATCCCTGGTACGGCTTGCCTATACCGTGGCGGACCGGGTCCGGGAAAGCCGGAGTTCCATCCTGCTGGAACCGATGAACCCCTTCGACCGCCGGCTTATCCACACCACGCTAAACGACATTGCCGATGTGGAGACCAAAAGCGAGGGGGACGGTCTTTACAAGCAGGTCCGGGTCTACTACCGCGGCAGTATGCGCTAACGGAAGGGGGGGCCAGCTACCGCGTAAAGCCGGTCCGCAGCCTCCCCGCCGCGGGCGGGGGCCTTCCGGTCTGGCCCCCCCTGTCTCCGGCCTCCTCCCCGGCCGCTCGGCCGGGTCCGGCGGCCTCCGCCACCCCCCTTCGGCGTTACTTGGGCAGGCCCTGGGTTGTTACAAAAAGATGAAATACTCAAGGCATTCCCAAAACTTCAATTTTTGGGAATGCTCCCCTGATTTCACGCTACTTCAAGGAGAACTATGTTGTTTTTAGATTCCCCCAGGGCTGCATGGAAAGCAGTCCTTTTTGTACTTTTTGCCCCCCTTATCATGGTCCCCGCAGTTGCCGGGGCCCTCAGCCTGGAAGAACTAACCGGGCCGGAGGCCGCCGCAAGTCTACGGGCCGGGGAAATCCTTTCCCAGGTGCAGCTTAGGAACCCAAGCCCCGCCCTGGCCCCCCGGCACGGGGAAGTACAGGCCCTGTTAACGCAGACCCTGGCGGAACTGGAAAAGGGCATCATGGTGGAAAGCCTGAGCCGTTATGAAAAACCCCCCTCCGCAGCCCGGCCCGCCTGGACCGGAGCGGAACGGGCCGCTGTTTTTAACAGCGCCCTGGCTATTTCCAGCCTGGCGGGTATACAGTACTATTCCGCAAGCCGCGGAACCATGCGGACTTTTTATGAATACTCCCGGGTCATTGATTCCCCGGATTCCCGGCGGGAACTTGCCGACCCCTTTTACGCCGAACCTCCCGCGAATCTCAGCCTCTACGCCCGGCAGAAGGATCTTACCTTTGGGGATAATCTTTACGAGTACCGCTACCACGCCGGGCCCGATTCCCTGGTCTTTATCCAGCGGAATCTGACCCCCCTCAAAGCGGGTATCATTTCCGCAGTGGGCCAGGACAAACTCCGCTCCCTGGTGGCGGTAATCGACGCCGGGGACAGCCTTCTGGTTTACGCCGTCTCCCTGGCCAGGGCCGCCGCCCTCCCCGGCCTGGGGACCCGGATTGGCAACTCCTTCACCAACCGGGCCCAGGCGATTCTCGGCTGGTTCAATACCCGTGCGGACGCCGCCTTTGCGGAGGCCCAGGGGCGGTAGGGCGCCGGCCCAGGGCATCGGCCCCACGTAGCTGTAATCCGCCTCCCTTTTGGTATATAATACCCCAACCGCGACCCCTACAGGGCCCGCGGAGTCCCGCACGGAGGTTAATCATGTCCAACCAAATCGAAGCCCTGGGACCCCGGGTACGGCCGCCCCTGGGCCGCTGGATACCCCTCAGCATCCAGCATGTGTTTGCCATGTTTGGGGCTACCATCCTGGTGCCCATCCTCACCGGACTGGACCCCGCGGCGGCCCTGTTCACCGCGGGAACCGGGACCCTTATCTACATTGTGCTTACCGGCGCCAAGATCCCCGCGTTTCTTGGCTCCTCCTTTGCGTTTATCCCGCCCATCCTTGCCATAGCCGGCGGCCCCGGGGGGCCTAACATGGCCTACGCCCTGGGGGGCGCCGTGGCGGCGGGCATTTTTTACTGCCTGATAGGGGCCATTATCAAAATTGCCGGAACCTCCTGGCTGGACCGGGCCCTGCCCCCGGTAGTTATCGGATCGGTCATCGTGGTTATCGGCCTTAACCTGGCCCCCACCGCTATGGCTATGGCCATGAACACAGGGGGCGGCGCCGCCGGCGAATACAGCCTGGCCCTTTTTTCCATTGCCGTATTTACCCTGGGGGTAACGGTGGCGGCGAACATCTTCCTCAAAGGCTTTTTCAGCGTTATCCCCATCCTTATCGGCCTTATTGCCGGTTACCTTTTTACCCTGATCCTGGGCCTTTTCTTCCCCGCCTACCACATCATCGACTTTCAGGTAGTCAGGGACGCCCCCTGGTTCGGACTCCCCGCGTTCCATACCCCCCGCTTCAACTTTGTAGCCGTTCTTACCTTCATCATTGTTTCCCTGGCTACAATTTGCGAACATCTGGGGGACACTCTGGTAACCAGCAAGGTCGTGGGCCAGGACTTCTACAAGAACCCCGGCCTTCACCGTACCCTTACCGGCGACGGTATCGCCACCGCATGGGCGGCCTTCTGGGGCGGCCCCCCCAACACCACCTACGGTGAAAACATCGGCGTTATGGCCATAACCAGGGTGTATTCCGTCTGGGTTATCGGCGGAGCGGCGGTCATTGCCGTTCTTCTCTCGTTTTTCCGCAAATTCGGCGGCCTTATCAGGACCATTCCTACCCCCGTGCTGGGCGGCATTTCCATGCTCCTCTTCGGAATCATCGCATCCAGCGGCCTGCGGACCATCGTGGAAAGCGGCGTCGATTACAAAGACAAGCGGAACCTTACCATCTCGTCGGTCATCTTCGTCATCGGCATTGGCGGCGGCAAACTGGCCTTTGCCATCACCAAAGACCTGCAATTCGAGCTGGCCGGCGTAGCCCTTGCCACCGTCGTGGGGATCATCCTCAACCTGGTGTTCCCCCCCACCCGCAGCGCCCAGTCCGCCGGAGCCGCCAATTAGCGGGAGTCCGCAGCGCCTCTGCGTTCATTCGGAGTATAAATGCGTTATTTCAGTACCCGTAGTACATCCATCAGCACGAACTTTGCGGGGGCAGCCCTGGCCGGACTGGCCCCCGACGGGGGCCTCTTTGTCCCGGAAGAAATACCTTCCTACCCGGCGGCGGTGCGTTCCTCCCTGGGGGTCATGAGCTACTGCGACATTGCCTTTGAAACCATCAAACCCTGGGTAAAGCCGGATATACCCGATGCCGTCCTGGAGGAGATAGTCCGCGCCGCCTATCCCTTCAACGCCCCCCTGGTGGAGGCTGCGGACCGGCAGGTGCTGGAACTTTTCCACGGCCCTACCGCCGCCTTTAAGGATTTTGGCGCCCGCTTTATGGCCCGGGCCTTTTCGTACCTCCGCCGGGGGGAGGACCGGCCCCTGAGAATCCTGGTTGCCACTTCCGGCGATACCGGGGGGGCCGTGGCGGACGGCTTCTTTGCTGTCGAAGGGATCTCCGTTACCGTGCTCTACCCCAAGGACCGGGTAAGCCCCTTGCAGGAACGGCAGATCGCCGGGCTGGGGGGGAACATCAGCGCCCTGGCGGTGGAGGGCAGCTTTGACGACTGCCAGCGCCTGGTCAAGGCCGCCCTGGGGGACGCCGAAC
>JAIRXT010000223.1 GCA_031268125.1 Treponema sp.
CGCTGGGGCTGGGGCGCAACTTTGACGCGGAATTACTGCGGAGCCTGGCGGCGCACGGCCAGGGCGCTTCCCGCAGCCTGAGCAGCCGGAGCATGGTGGACGGCCTCTTTAAGGCCGACCGGGAATTTGAGCGCATAGCGGTTACCGCCGCGGAAAACCTGGAAATAGAGATGGAGTTCAGCCCCGGGATCGAGATTGTGGAAGTCCTGGGCTACCAGAACCGGATCGAACAAAACCGGGTGATATGCCGGGTGGACAGGCTACACCAAGGGGACTATAAAACACTGTTTGTGCGCTACCGGATACCCCCGCAGAACCGGGGCTTGCAGGTCGCGGCGCTGCGGGTGCGAAGCCTGGACGGAAGGCGCCCCGAAGCCGGCCTGTACACCGGCGGCGGCACGGCCCCCGGCGACCCCGCATCGTTTGAGCGGGTGGTTGAGCTGACCGACCCGACCAACGAGTTTGCCGCCAGGATGCTGCGCTACTCCGGCGCCACGCTGGACTTTGCCGAGGCGGTCCGGGAAATCGGCTCCCACTACTACAACCGGGAAGACGATCTGACCAGGCTGGAAACAGCGCTGCAACTGGCCAATAAAACCAGCCGGACCATGGAGGAGGTCAAGCGGAGCCTCCAGAACGAGGCGGCCTTTGATCCTGAGCTTTCGGTTCTGGCCAAATACACGCAGATACTGAACGAAAGGATAGCGGACAACCGGCGATCCTTCCTGAACCAGGACACGTCGCGGATGTTCTACAACCGGGAAGGCTCCTTTTCGCGGATGACCAGATAGGGTTATTCTGATATACTGCCCCAATGAATCTCGAACTCCTTGCCCCCGCGGGCTCGCCGGAGGCCCTCGACGCGGCCGTAGGGGAAGGCGCGGACGCGGTCTACCTGGGGCTGAAAAACTTCAACGCCCGGATGCGGAGCGCCAATTTTGCCTATTCCCAGTTTGAGGGCGCCCTGCGCTCCCTTCATTCGATGGGCCGCATAATCTACGTTACGGTAAATACGGTTTTTGAACAGCGGGAAGCTGACCGGATGTATCAGCTCCTCCAGTACCTGGCGTCCCTGGGGCCCGACGGGCTTATTGTGCAGGATTTTGGGATTGCCGCTATGGTACGGGATTGTTTCCCCTCGCTTAAGCTCCACGCATCTACCCAGATGAATATTGCCGGCGCATGGGGAGCCAACGCCCTTTCCAAATTTGGTTTTTCCCGGGTGGTTCTGGCCCGGGAGCTTTCCCTTGAGGAACTGCGGGAATGCCGGGCCGGTACCAACATGGAGTTGGAGGTATTTGTTCACGGCGCCCTCTGCGTAAGCGCCTCCGGGCTTTGCCTTTTTTCCAGCTACCTGGGGGGTAAGTCCGCCAACCGGGGGCTTTGTACCCAGGCCTGCCGCCGCTATTACCAGCAGGAAGCCGGCGGGGGTTATTATTTTAGCCCCCATGATCTGCAGCTTATCGGGCGAATTCCCTGCATGGTGGAGGCGGGGATCAATGCCTTTAAGATCGAAGGCCGCATGAAAAGCGCCGACTACGTGGGAACCGTTGTGTCCGCCTACCGGCTGGTTCTGGATGCCCTGGCGGAAGATGCGGGGGAAGATCAACTGCTCAGGAAAATAGATGAGGCCGGGGCAATTCTGCGTAATGACTTTGCCCGTCCCAAGACCGAATTTTACTTTAACCGCAATACCGCTGCGGACCCCCGCCCGGAGGACCCCTCCCCTGTAAATACTCCGGCAGCCTCAAACTGGTTAAATCCCTCCCAGGACGGCGGAACCGGTATTCCCCTGGGGGCCATTCTAAAGGTAAGGGGTTCCGGGACGCGGAGGCAGGGATTGCTTCCCGGCGGGGGTCTTGTCCCCGTACCGGGGGATTCTGTGCGGGTCCATGCGGCAAATGACCGGGACCGGCGTTCCCACAAGATAATCGCCGTTGAAAAGGACGATTCCGCCGGTTCCAGGGCCGGTATCTGGATATCAATCCCCGAAGGCTTTGAGCCGGGGGATACGATATACCTTACCCAGACACGGCTTATGTCCCGGCGCTATAGCCGGATCATTTCGCCGGGGACTCATCGCCGGACCCCCGGCCGGGACAAGGCGCCGGACAGGGGAATCTTCCCGTCCCAGGGCGCCGCCGAGGGCCTTATGTTCCCCCAGGGCTTTTATGTTGCGGTTTCCCGCATCGAAGACCTTTTTATCCTGCAGTCGTCCCGGCCTATACGGGTTATTCTGGCCCTGAACCGGCGGAATGTGGAAAAACTTCTGGGAAAGGAACCGCTGCCCTTTAACAAAGGGGAAATTATTCTGGCCCTGAACCCCTATTTCCCCCAGGCCGGCGAACTGGAACTGGGAAGCATGGTGGAGGCCCTGTTAAATCAGGGATACCGTCAATTCATGGTGAATAACCCCGGCCATTTTTCATGTTTCCGCGGCAGCAGGCTTGCCGGAATGGAAGCCGCGTCCGGCGGCAGGCCGGGAAAGACAAAGCGCCTGGGGCTTATTGCGGGGCCGTATCTTTACACCTTTAACCGCTGGGCCGCATCCCTGGTAACTGCTATGGGAGCGGATTACTTTGTCTGCCCCCTGGAGAATAACCGGCAGAATCTGGAACGGACCGTCGAACCATCCAACCGTTCCCGTGTTTTTGTTACGATTTTTTCCTGGCCGGCCCTGTTCCGTATCCGGGAAAATCTGGAACGGACGTACAATTTTACCCATTTTTTTGACAGCCGGGGGGAAGAATTCCGCCTGGCAACGGGAGAAGAGGGGAGCCGGGTATACCCGGAGCGGCCTTTCTCCATTGTGGACAAGGTTCCGTTTTTGCGGGAGTCGGGCTTTGGCCGGTTTATCCTGGACCTGTCCGGCAGTCCCTGCGGAAAATCCGGCCCGGCCCTCAAAAAAAATCATTACCGGGACCTTATGCGGTCCGCCCAAAACGCCGTCCCCCTGCCGGACATAAGCCGTTTTAACTGGAAGGACGGGTTTTATCAGGAGGAA
>JAIRXT010000242.1 GCA_031268125.1 Treponema sp.
TGGGGCGGTGTCGAATTTGACAAATGGTTTGGCTTTGCCGGGCTCGTTCGTGATGATTATTTGCCTACTCTGGGTTTTGCCACCCGCCTTGGCAGCCTCTACACGGGCTTCTACTACAATGGGAACATCGCCAGGGTAGAAGACTGGGGGAAAGGTGAAAATACCTATGTATCGATTGACGGCGCCACCGGTGTAAAAAATGGCGAGAATACGTATTATTATGTAAACCGCAAAAGGATCGAAAGTACCAACAACTTCTTCGCCCTCTTTGGAATTGGGAGTATGGGTTTCCGCCTTGGTATTGAGGAGAACCTGGATAGCCGGGATGCCCCCGATAGTGGTTACAAATATAACGTTACCAAACCGGCGGCAGGCGGTACAACATACTCCCCGGATCCGTCGGGGAGTAGGATCTATGACTCCTACACTCAAATTCGCGGCAGCATTACCCCCTCCCTGGACTGGGGCATGAATCTGAACCTGGGGGGCCGGGAACTAAGCCCCTATGCCTCCTTCGGCCTGGAGATCGGCCGGGACAGGCAGGAATCGGTATACAATTCAGGTTATACAACGAATGCCGCCGGCCAGCTTACTACTGCAAAGACTTCTGTCGGGACTATCACCGATTTTGATAACAACTACAACAACCGTAATGCCCGCGATTATGTCGCCCCCAAATTCGGCCTGGGAGCGGATCTGGCCCTCTCCGATACCGGCACGTTGAAGATAAGCGCCGGCCTGGGTTACGATTTGGAGATCCGCTCCTACTCTACCGGCTACGATTTCTTTGGTAACAGCGGAAAGGCAAAGGGAGGAGTCAAGGCGGAAGATAATAGGCTGGGCTTACGGAATGATTTAAATGCTTCTGCTGTTATTGGTACTGGTGGTAGTAACTTGGTGCCTAGCGGCAGCGACCCGATTATCCAGGTGCAAGATGGTACTACTACGACCGCCTATACCTCCCTTATCTTTGGGGAACAGAGCTACTCGTCCAATACGATCAGCCCTTCCTTTACCCTGGAAGGAGAACTGGGGAATCTGAAGCTGGGCTTTGGGGCCCGGCTCCCCCTGAGCTTTATCTCCGGAAAGAACGGCGAGTCGCGTGAAGAGTATTTTTACACGACAAACGGTACGAACAGCCTGACGGTTACCCGCACCCAAAACGATCCCGGCAGTAAAGAGTTTCGTTTCGAGTTGTATCCGGAGCTGGATCTGGGGGCCAGTTACGCCCTCGTTCCCAGCCGTTTCAGCATCAACGCCGGGCTGAATCTGTATCTTCCCTCGCTGCGCTACCAGAAAAACTCCTGGTCCGGCAATGGCAACGATGGCATTTCCACGACCAGTGTTTCCGGGACCGGAAGCTATGCCGGCGCCACCCTCGGTTCATTGGGTCTGCCCGCCGATAATACACCGGCTCCATATCCCAGTACCTGGGAGGGTGAAGACAAACGTACCAGTTGGGGATCATTTGGGGCGCAGGCAACCGCAGGCTTTACGTTCAACTTCACCGAAAATTATGCCCTGGATTTGGCGGCTACCGGCGGTGGTACGAGAGGAAAAGGAGTTAACCTTACCAACGTGGATGTTATCTTTAGTGTCAAATTCTAGTACTCTGCCGCTTTGCGGGTAAGATGTATGGACAGGCTGAAAAGCGCACGGCGCTTTTCAGCCGCTCCAAAAAAAAACTGACTAGAGTTGTTCGATAACTAAGGTTATCGAACAACTTCCTTAAAAAAACTGCAAAAGGCTAAGCCTTTTGCGAGACTTGTTCAACAAGTCCACTACCGGCGGCCGCTATTTACTCTCTGCTTTTTTTTCAAAATGGGAAAATTTCATGGTAAACCCCGCCCGGCCCTGGCTTACGTTACGCAGGGATGTCATAAAACCGAACATCTTTGCCATAGGGGAGCGGGCCTCCACATGATCGCTGCCGGCCCGGGAATCCATGTTGAGTACCTGGCCGCCCCGGGCGATCATAAGGCTCATTACTTCCCCCACAAATTCGTGGGGAGTTGTCAGGTCCACCGCCATAATAGGTTCCAGCAGGAAGGGACCCGCGTTGCGGCAAGCCTCGTCAAAACCCATGCTGGCGCAGGCTTCAAAGGCAAATTCAGTCCCCGTTAGTTCCGAATATTTCAGGGCCGTCAGCGTTACCCCCACATCAATGCAGGGATAACCCAGCACGATGCCGGAGGCCAGGGCCCCCCGTATCCCCCGTTCCACCGCTTCGTAGATTGCCGGAGGCACGTCCCGGTTGGGAGCGGCATTGGTGTAGCGGTTCCCCGATCCCCGCTCCAGACCTTCCACCTTAAGCGACAGCTCCGCGGCATTTTCCTTTCCTGCGATAACCCGGGAGTACCGTTCAGTCCATTCAAGGGTTTGGGCCACCGATTCCCGGTAGGTTACCTGGGGGTTTCCTACTTTGGTTTCCAGGCCGTATTCCTTCTGTATCCGGGTTACCAGTACGTCCAGATGCAGTTCCCCCATGCCGGAGATGATAAGCTGGCCGGTTTCCTCGCTTTCCTTGGTGGTAAACGTGGGGTCTTCCCGGGAAAGCAGGGCCAGAGCTTCGTTGAGCCGGTCCCGGTCGGAAAGGTTTCTGGGTTCCACGGAGACCGAAATGACCGGCTCCGGAAACAGCATCTTTTCCAGGACCACCGGCCAGCCTTCACTGCCGATGCTGTCCCCGGTTTGGGCCAGCTTCATCCCGATAATAACCCCAATATCCCCGGCGGCCAATTCTTCCAGGGGTTCGGATTTATTCGAATGCATCCGTAAAATGCGGTTGGCCCGTTCCCGTTTCCGTTTTCCCACGTTAAAGACCACCGTACCCGGCTTTATGACCCCGGAATACATTCTGACATAACACAGGCTTCCCGCCTCCCGGTCGTTCTGGATCTTAAACACCAGGCCCAGGGGGGCGGCGCCGGGGTTACAGGGGATTGGGATATCCTCCTCTTTTTTCAAATGATGTCCCAACGCGGGAACCACCTCATCCGGGGCGGGAAGGTAATAGACCACGGCGTCAATCAGAGGCTGGACCCCGATATTCCGGCGGGAAGCCCCCGCCAGTACGGGCAGCAGGGACCGGGAAAGAACCGCCTTCCGCAGTTCTTTCCGCAGAAGTTCCGTATCAACCGGCCCGCCGCCCAGGTAACGCTCCGT
The DNA here is from genome assembly GCA_031268125.1 of Treponema sp. Classification (GTDB taxonomy): domain Bacteria; phylum Spirochaetota; class Spirochaetia; order Treponematales; family Breznakiellaceae; genus JAISFT01. The sequence goes on from JAIRXT010000242.1 coordinate 3,166, forward strand.
TACCGCATCGGAGACCGAGGAAAGTACGTCAATCAGCTTGTCCCGCCATTCGGCGGCCAGGGCTTTGCGCCCCGCGTCAACGGGGCTTAGGATAAGCCGTTCCCCTTCGGCAGCGCTGTCCCAGCGGATCTCCTCCATCGTGATAAGATCGATAACCCCTTCAAAGGCCCCCTCCCTGCCGATGGGTATTTGAAGGGGGGCGGTGGGGATATTGAACTTTGTCCGGACATCCTCCAGCACCCGGAAAAAATCGGCCCCCGCCCGGTCCATCTTGTTTATATAGCCGATGCAGGGCACATGGTACCGTTCCGCCTGGCGCCAGACCGTCTCGGTTTGGGGCTGCACGCCGTGAACCGCGTCGAATATGGCCACCGCTCCGTCCAGTACCCGCAGGGATCGTTCCACCTCGGCAATAAAGTCCACATGACCGGGGGTGTCAATAATATTAATCTGGTGATCCTTCCACCAGGTGGTGGTGGCGGCGCTTTGGATGGTAATACCCCGTTCCTGTTCCTGTTCCATCCAGTCCATGATGGCTTCACCGTCATCTACTTCACCAATACGATGACTTTTACCGGTATAATACAGTATCCTTTCGGTAGTCGTGGTTTTTCCCGCATCAATATGGGCCATGATGCCGATGTTTCGCATCTTGTTTAACATAATGAATTAATATAAAGCTTTAGGCGGGGCGGGGCAAGCAAGGGAAGCCTGTTGCAGGGCTAACCGGGTTTTGCAGCAGGCTCTATATCCATCGCTAATTATCGGAGTTTTTATGGATTCACTTTCTTATGTACTGGTAACTCCCTATACCATCGCAAAAAGCCGTACGGGCGGGGTAATTGCCCGGCTGCTTTCCAGACTGGACCTTGAACTGGTGGGAGCCCAGATGATTGCCCCGGACGAGGGCTTTGTAAAGAATTTCGCCGCTTCCCTGCGGGGGGAAGTGAAACCTTCGGATGTGTCCCTGCTGGCGGACTATACTGAATCTAACATGGGCCCCTCCGGCGGAAGAAGGCACCGGAGCTTGCTACTCCTTTTCCAGGGGGAAAACCCCTGCGAAAAACTCACCGGCATCTGCGGCCGCCTGCACCCGGAGCACCGGGACTTTGATTCATTAACGGGGGAAACGATTCGTGATACCTATGCGGACCTTATCTATGTTCCCGGAAAACCGGGGGATTCCGGCAGGGTTAGTTATTTTGAACCCGCGGTTCTTACCCCCCGGAACCAGAAATGGGCGGACCGGGATCTGGCCCTGTTTGCGCAGTTCCTCAAGGGCCAGGAAAATATTATCAAGAACATGCAGTACCCGGATCCCGCAAAGATTGAACAGACCTTGGTGATTATCAAACCCGATAACTGGCAATACGCGTCCAGCCGGCCGGGGACCATTATTGATATGTTCTCCCGTACCGGTTTGAGGATTGTAGGCATAAAAGTTCACCGTTTTTCATTGACGGCGGCCCTGGATTTTTACGGTCCCGTGGAAGGGGCCCTGAAGGAAAAACTTGCCCCCATCTTTGGTCAAAAAGCCCGGGAAATTCTTGAACGGGAATTAAAACTCCGCCTGAACCTGGAAACGGAAAAGAGTCTTACCGGCAGCGTAGGCATCGAATATGCCCAGGATCAGTTCTACCGGATCATTGATTTTATGTCCGGCAAGCGGCCCGATACCTGCCCGCCCCGGGATCAGGACAGGCCGGGCGGCGTAAAATGTATGATTCTGGTCTACGAGGGGATCAACGCGATTAACAAAATACGGGAAGTATTGGGCCCCACGGACCCTCTCAAGGCGCCGGGCGGGACGGTACGCAGGGAATTCGGCAGTAATGTTATGGTTAATACCGCCCATGCCTCGGACTCCTGCGAAAGTTTTGAACGGGAACGGCGCATCGTAAAGATCGAGGAAAATTCTCTGGAATCCATTATCAGCGCTTATTTTGAACGTTAAGCGTTAAATTATAGATTCCAGGGAAGGACGGGCTCTCCCTAGTCCTGGTTTTCCTCCGGTTCCAGGATTTCCAGTAGTTCTACCTTGAAGATCAACGGTGTATAGGGGGGGATTATCTGCCCCGTACCGTCTCTGCCGTAGGCAAGCTGGGAAGGTATGTAGAGGGTGTAGACATCCCCCACCCCCATCAGGCACAGCCCTTCGCTCCAGCCGGGGATTACCGCGTTAAGAGGGATTTCTTCCGGCTCTCCGCGGGAGTAGCTGGAATCGAAAACCGTTCCGTCAACAAGAGTCCCCTCGTAATTAACACGGACTACCGACTGGTAATTCGGCTGTTTTCCCCCCCCCGCCGCGGAAAGAACCTCGTACTGCAGGCCGCTTCCGGTGGTAACAACCCCGCTGCGTTTTCCGTTTTCTTCAAGAAACTGGAGTTCCTGCAGGCGGTTTTCCTCTATCTGTTGCTCCATTACGGCCATATAGCTTTGCTGGACCAGGGAAATCGCTTCATCCAGGGTTAGGTGGGGATCTCTGCCTTCAACGGCATCACGTAATCCCCGGGAAATGGCGTAGAAATCAAATTCAAGGCCCGTGCTTTTTAAATCGGAACCGATTATCAAGCCATAGGCATAGCTGCGATCCCACTTTTCCGTGCCGGCCCCTTCATCTATCTCCGCCCGTGCAAAAAGCGGTGAAACCAGTATAAGGACCCACAGAAGGGCCATACATCTTTTTACAAAATAATTCATATCATAAAGTTTAACCAAAATTATTACCCTCATCAATAGTTCTGCGGCCGGGGGACCTACGGGGCGGGGCTGAAACGGTAGCCCTGCCCGGCCTTTTCCACCTTCCCTATGGCCGGATATTCCAGATGCATCCCTCCGATGGGTATCCGGTACCGGGCGGCGTATTCCAGGATTTCCCGCCTGCTGGCTATGGCCGCGGCGGCGTCCGAATCGTAGGTTACGGCAATATCCGGCAGGGGAAACTGGATTCCCTGGACATGCATCAGGTCCCCCCAGATGATAAGCTGTTCCCCGCCGTCTTCGACGAGGTAAACCGTATGCCCCGGCGTATGGCCAAAGGCGGCAGCCGCCCGGATGCCGGGGAGAAGCTCCGGGGCCGCGGTTCCCAGCGCCGGGGGCTCAAAGGTTTCCACCCGGTTCCCGTAGGGCGCCAGGAGCTGCCGGGTATTCGCCGGGGCGGCGGCCAGTTCCTGCCGGGCCAGGTAGACCCACGCGTTGGGGAACAGGGCAGCCCCTTCCCTTGAAAGGCCCCCCGTATGGTCCCCGTGCAGGTGGGTTAGGAGTACGGCGTCCACTTCCGCCGGGTCTATTTTGAGCTGCCGCAGGGAATCGAACAGGGCGCCCCCAAAACCGGTATCGACAAGAACGGTCTTGCCGCCGCCCCGGATAAGAAAGGTATTTGTTTCCGATGTATAGGTTCCGCCGGGGAAGTAGTGTTCCAACTGGGCGCCGCTGGCGCCGATGAGTATTCCCGGTCTTCCCTGCCCCCTGTTTTCCACCAGCATGTAGACCTGGAAGCCGCCGGTCTTCCAACTGAAAAACGGTGGGTCCGCGGCAAAACCGTTCACCGCCACGGCGCCGAAAAGAACTCCGTACAAAAGGGACGACTTCATCATATTCCTCCGTTTGTTGTGGCTTGCTTGAGTCTCCGCACATAATAGTGTAGTTATTCTGATTATTTAAGGCTCCTGCCGGACTGTTGCAGCAATTCCAAATTCAAAAAAAATGACAGTCCAACCTAAAAATGGTCAATGGTACCGGCAGCAGTATGAAACCGTACCGGCAGCCATTTGACCATTTTTTTACCTTGAAAAACCCTTGGCATAAGGTAATTCACGATGAGGATACCGGCGAAAAGAGAGGCGAAACAAGCAGAGCGGGGTGTCGGTGGAAAGAATCTGGGGTGGGGGCCCCGGATTTTTCCAGCCGA